>NZ_JBZSYN010000189.1:0-7021 GCF_058622915.1 Thermohalobaculum sp.
AACAGCCGTCCGCTGGCCACGGCGTGCACGGCCGGAACCGCGAGGCCCAGCGCACAGGGGCAGGTGATGATGAGCAAAGTCACCGCGATGGTGAGGGACCGGTGCCAGTCGCCCCCGGTCTGCCACAGCCAGCCGAGGAATGCCGCCGCCGCCATGACGTGCACGCCCGGCGCGTAGATCCTCGCCGCCCGGTCGGCCCAGCGGTCGTAGGCGGTGCGTCCGCGCTCGGCACTCTCGATCATTCGGGCGATCTCGGCGAGCAGGGTTTCTTCTCCGGTCGCTGTCACGCGGACGGTCAGGGGGCCGGAGAGGTTCAGCATCCCGGCATGGACCTCTGCGCCCGGGCCGACCGGCTCGGGCGTCTCCTCGCCCGTGACCATGGAGCGGTCGAGATCGCTCGTCCCGGACTCGATGCGTCCGTCCGCGGGAACCCGCTCGCCCGGCGCCACTTCGACCAGGGCGCCGGGCTCCAGCTCGTCGATCGGCACCGTGTCGCGCCGCCCGTCTCGCAGGATCAGCGTCGCTGCCCTGGCCGACAGAGCCGTCAACTCGGCCGCCGCCGAGCGCGCCGCCGCACGGGTGCGATGGTCGAGATAGCGCCCGATCAACAGGAAGAAGACCAGCCCGATTCCGGCATCGAAATAGGCATGATGGCCCGAATGCGAGGTCTCGTAGAGCGAGAGCCCCGACGCAAGCACCACCGCCAGCGAGATGGGAGCATCCATGTTGAGCCGCCCCGCCCTCAGTGCGCTCGCCGCCGAGCGGAAGAAGGGCATGGCGGCGAACGCGATCGCGGGCAGGGCAATCAACGCCGAGATCCAGTGCAGGAGGTCGCGGGTCGCTCCTTCGGCGCCGGACCAGACCGCGACCGAGAGCAGCATGACGTTCATCCCGGCGAAGCCCGCGACACCCAGCCGCGCCAGCAGGTCGCGTCCCGTCTGGTCGCGATCGATCGCTGCCATGGCCTCGAGGTCGTAGGGGCGGCCTTGGTAGCCGAGCGCGGCGAGCGCCTCGATCACCCCGGCCACCGAGATCACGGCGGGGTCGAACACCACGCGCACCCGGCGCATGGTCAGGTTGACGCGGGTCGAGGCAATACCCGGCAGCGCGGACAGCCCGCGCTCGATGGCGCCGAGGCAACCCGCGCAATGGATTCCCGGCGCCATCAGGTCGACCGCGGACAGCCCGTCCTGGGTGGGCCTGCCCCACCGTTCGACTCCCTTCGCCGGTTCGGCCAACGCTACCGCGGGGCCGCTCGAGCAGCAGTCCCCCGCGATTGCCGGCACATCGTGCATCACAGGCGCCCCGCGATGCGAAGCTCGGCTTCGGCCTCGAAGTGCTCATTGTCCCCGTCGGTCGCATCGACGACGACCCGCCACAAACCCGACTGCAGCACGATCGGGGCCGTATATGCGTTGTCTTCAGACTGCAGTGTCAGCGTCACGTCGTCTTGCGCGCTTGCCGGCCGTCCCACCACCGCGGTGACGTTGAGGTTCCTGACCGGCTGGCCGCGGCGCCCGGTCAAAGCCACCCTCAACTCGCCGTGCTCATGCGCCACGCTGGCGCTCCAGCCGAGCGCCTTCTGGGCGTCGGTCCTGGCGTTCCACTGCTGACTCGCAACATATGAGTTGGCCACGACAAGGCCCGGGAACGTCCCGGTCGCGGCGACCACCAGAGCCAGGTTCGCCGCGAAGATCACGCCGAAGCTGCCAACGAGGATCGCCAGCACCTTGCGTCCGCTCAAAGGCTTTTCGTTCATGTCCCCGGTCCCTGGAAGTGCGTCGCGTAGGAGCTTCGCTCGTGTGTCTTCAGGTCTTCGATCCAGATTGTCACGTTCGCCGGCATGGCCACCTTCCCCCCGGGCTCAGAGGTGAGGAACAGCCGAAGCTGGCGCGCCGAGTCGGCGTTGACCTCGAAGTCCTTCGCCTCCGTTCCCTGCAGGTCGAGCTTGAGGGACATCGAGGACGTGGTGGAGAGTCGGAAACGATGCGGCTCGGGATTCATGTTCTCGACTTTCACGGTGTAGCCATTGCGGATGGTCCCGTCCGACAGCGTCACGTAAAGCGGGTTGCGGTCGGGCGCCACGGTCAGGTCGACCGAACTGCGCATGAAGAGCGACACCAGCATCGCCAGGCCGACCATGCTCCAAAGCGTGAAGTAGAGGATCGTGCGCGGCCGCAGAATGCGCTTCCAGATCGGGGCCGGGGCCTGCCCCGCGCGCTCGCGCTCGGCGTCGGTCAGCGTGCAGTAGTCGATCAGTCCCCGCGGCTTGCCGACTTTCAGCATCATCTCGTCGCAGGCATCGATGCACAGCGCGCAGGTGATGCAACCGATCTGCTGGCCCTCGCGGATGTCGACACCGGTGGGACAGACGGCGACGCAGGCGTTGCAGTCGATGCAGTCGCCCAGCGCCTCGGCCCCCGCGCGCTTGCGGTGGCGTCCGCGCGGCTCGCCGCGCCAGTCCTTGTAGGTCACGATCAGCGAGTTCTCGTCCAGCATCGCTCCCTGAATGCGCGGCCAAGGGCACATATAGATGCACACCTCCTCGCGCATGAATCCGCCCAGAAGGAACGTGGTCGCCGTGAGCACGCCAATCGTGGCATAGGCGGCGAAGGCCGCATGGCCGGTCGAAAGGTCCTGCGCGAGCGTCGGCGCGTCGGCGAAATAGAAGACCCAGGCCCCGCCGGTGCTCACCGCGATCAGCAGCCAGATCGCCCACTTCGCAAGCCGGCGCGTGACCTTGTCGATGTTCCAGCGCTGCTTCATCAGGCGGAACTGGGCATTGCGGTCGCCATCGATCCAGCGTTCGACGTGCTGATAGAGGTCGACCCAGACCGTCTGCGGGCAGGCATACCCGCACCACACCCGGCCAAGCGTCGAGGTGAAGAGGAACAGCCCCAGCCCCGCCATGATCAGCAGGCCGGCGACGTAGTAGAACTGCTGCGGCCAGATCTCGATCCAGAAGAAGAAGAATCGCCGGTTCGGCAGGTCGACCAGCACCGCCTGGTCGGGCAGGTGGGGGCCGCGATTCCAGCGAATCCACGGCGTGACGTAGTAGATCGCGAGCGTGATGCCCATGATCCACCATTTCAGGCGCCGGTAGAATCCCCCGACCGCCTTCGGCAGCACCGGTTCGCGCGCGGCGTAGAGGCCAGGATTCGCCGCTTTCGCCTCCGACATGTTCGAAGCTCCTTGACGGGGATTCGGTTCGGCTGCAACTTGGTCTTGGCCCGCTTGGGTGGCATTGATCCCGATCAACTTGGGTAGTGCGGTTGCGGCGGCCTCTTTCGCCGTCGGAATGATAATGTGGTCGAGTGCTGCGGATCGGCGTAGCAAGTCCCGATTGAGCAAAGTTCCGAACTCTGTTACTCTGCGCAAAGTGTGAGGACGGCGTGTTATGCGGAAGTACTCAACCGAAGTCATGCGTGGCGATGTGATTATTAAACCTGCGATTGCAAGGAGCGGGGGCGGGCTGGTTCCGATCTCCGCCATTACGTTGTGCGTGACTGGAGTTCTGGTCTGGACGTTGGCCGCTCACGATCCCTACTGGCGTCTGTTCGAGACCTCCAGCTTGCCGGCACCCGCTTATGAATCGCCGGGCGAAATTCAGGCCGCGCTGGCGAGCAGTTCGGTGGTGTCTCCGGTCCCCGACAGTGTTGCGGTCCGGCCCCAGCCGCACGGCGGCCGCGCACCTGGCGCAGCTCTGGGCGAGCCTGCCCTGACTCCCCGACCGGTCGAGCCGCTCGTCGCCGTTCCCATGGCGCTGATGACAGGCGCGCCGGCCGAAAAGGGCCCCGCCAATATTGCGGCAGCCGACCGGGGAGCGAATGCGGCGCCAATGCTGGCCGCGGCCTCGACCTCGCTCGCGGCGCCCAGCCCGACACCGGACGCCGGCATTGTGATCGCCAGCACGGTGCCGCCTGCGCCGGTGACGGTTCCCGACACTCCGGCCCCGCTCTGGGTCGCCGCCGACAAGGCGAGCGAGAATGCGCTGGCGCTGGCGCGGCGTCAGCGCGCCGAGGTCCAGCGCCGCCTGGCCCTGGCCGGCTTCAATCCGCGCGGATTCGACGGCCTGTTCGGCCCGCGCACGCGTAAGGCGATCGCCGATTTCGAGGAGGCCTGGGGCTTCCCCTCGACCGGGTATCTCGATGCGGCCGTCTACGCCGACCTCCGCGCCCGCACCGAGGATGCTTACCTGGCCCTGGCCAGCCGCGCCGTCGCCGAGCCCAGCGCGGCGCCGAAGCTGGCGCCGGTTGCGCGTGAGCGCGAGCTCGCTGTCAATGATTCAGACAGCTGCGCGCGGGATGGCAGAGGCCGAATCATCGCGCGTCAAAGCTTTGGCTGCGATCTCAAGGGGCTGGCCGAGAAGGTCATCAGCATGGGCCGCACCGTCCTTCCGCAAGAGGACGGCGACGTCGCGGTGGCGTCGGCCAGCACCGAGTTCGCGCAAACGCACGGAAGCGGGCGCTGAGGCCAGGCGCGGTCAGGCGGCACGCTGTGCCACCGCCGTCAGCACTCCCGCACCTATGAGCATGCCCCCGGCGAGACGCTGCGCCCGCCGCAGCGCGCCCGGCCGCCAGACCCTTCGGCGCATTTCCCCCGCCATGAGCGCCCAGAGCGCGCTGTTGACGGCGGCAAGCGTGACGAAGGTGGCCACCAACACGGCGCATTGCGGCAGCAGTGGCGCCCGAGAATCGATGAACTGCGGCACGAAGGCGACGAAGAAGACGATGCTCTTGGGGTTGAGCGCCGTCACCAGATAGGCCGCGCGGAACATCCGCCAGGCGTCGCGCGGCGCGGCGGCCGCGATCGGCTCCGGCACATTCGCGCGTGCGCGCCAAAGGCGCAGCCCCAGCCAGACCAGGTAGGCGGAGCCCGCCAGCTTCAGCGCCGTGAAAAGCATTGCCGAGGCGGCCAGAACGGTACCGGCGCCTGCCAGCGAGAGGGTCATCGCGGTGCAGTCTCCCAGCGCGACGCCGGGCACCGTGGCCCAGCCGCTCGCGCGGCCGCGCCCCAGCGCCGCCGACACCACCAGCATGACCGTCGGTCCGGGGATGACCAGGAGCACGGCACTGGCCAACACGAAGGCCAGCCAGATTTCGGGCGGCATGCGCATCTCCCTCGCCGCGGCGAGACACTGCGGGCAGCGTGCGATTGTCAACGGCAGGTATCCCGTCTCGCAAGGCGGAACCTACAGCTTCACATTCAAGAACGATACCTTCGCCGGTGACGACAAGGATTACACGAATGGCGTTCGAATCGACTTCGTCACGCCGCAGAGCGAGCTTCCAGGCAGGGCCAGATTCGCGCGGCGCAATTGGGCTGGCTCACCGATGGCCGGGACTTGCGCTGCAGTACCAAGGGGTCGAGCCGACCTGTCCCCATGTCTTGCGCAGCCCGGACTTCCAGGGACAGGACGGCTTCGCCGGGTTCGGCTCGCCCGATCTGCGCTTCAGGTTCTCAGCCGCGGTCCCGGCGCCGGCCGGCTCATTGGCCGCCGCCGAGCCCATGGACGTAAAGCGTCACCTCCTTGATCTGCACATCCGTCAGCTTTCCCGTCCAGGCAGGCATGACGCTGTTCCGACCATTGTGGATTTGCCCCATGATGGTCGCGCGGTCGCCGCCGTAGAGCCAGATGGCGTCAGTCAGGTTCGGCGCGCCGAGATCCTTGTTGCCCTTGCCGTCGGGCCCGTGGCAGGCGGCGCAGTTGTCGGCGAAGATCTTCTTGCCCTCCTCGGTCGCCTGCGCGCGCCCGGAGAGCGAGAGCACATAGTCGGCGACCGCCGCGATCTGGCCCTCGTTGAGGATTCCCTGGCGGCCGAAGGCGGGCATCTGCGAGAACCGCGTGTCCGGGTCCGCCGAATACCGGATGCCGTGCGTGATCGTGGTGCGGATTGCATCGAGCGTGCCGCCCCACAGCCAGGCGTCGTCGAGCAGGTTCGGATAGCCCGGCGCCCCCTGCGCGCCCGAGCCGTGGCACTGCGAGCAGGTGGTACGGAAGATCGCCGCGCCGCCGGCTTGGGCAAAGCGGGACAGCTCCTCGTTGGCGGCGATCTGCTTCAAATCCAGCGAGGCGACCTTGTTGACATATGGCTGCCAGGCCTTGGCCCTCTGGGCCAGCTCAGCCTGGAGCTGCGCGCGGCTCGAATAGCCGAGGACGCCGCGGGTCGCCGTGTGGATCAGCGGCCAGGCCGGATAGGCGATGGTGTACCCGATCGCCCAGACGATCGTGATGTAGAAGGTCCACAGCCACCAGCGCGGCAGCGGCGTGTTCAGCTCGTGGATGCCGTCCCACTCGTGGCCGGTCGTCTCGGTGCCGCTGATCTCGTCGCGGTGCTTGGTCGGGTCGTCGGCCATGCCTCACTCTCCCGGGGTTTCGTCGTTCAGGCGCTCGTTGCGGAACGGCACCTGGGCCGCGTCGTCATGCAGGGGCCGCGATCCGGGGCGCCAGGCCCACAGCCAGACCGCCACCAGAACCAGCAGCATCGCCACGACACCCCAGGTGTCCGCGAGGAGATGCAGCAGGCTGTAGGTATCCATGTCTCGGCCCCTCAGCGTAGGTTGGCGTCCGACTTGGCCTCGTAGGTCGAGAAGTCGACCAGCGTGCCGAGCATCTGCAGATAGGCGATCAGGGCGTCGAGCTCGGTGATGTCCGGCTTGCCGTCGAAGTTGCGCACTTGCGCCTTCGGATAGCGGGCGAGCAGGGCCTTCACGCCCGGATCGTCGGGGTTGACCTGCGCGTAGATGTCGTTCTTGGCATTGGCGATCATCTCGTCGGTGTAGGGCACGCCGACGTCGCGGTTCGCCTTCAACTGCTCGGCGATGTCGCGATAATCGAGCGGTGTCTTTTCCAGGAAGGCATAAGGTGGCATCACCGATTCCGGCACGACCGAACGCGGATCGGCCAGATGCGCGCGCTGCCATTCGTCGGAATATTTGCCGCCGACACGGGCGAGATCCGGCCCGGTGCGTTCGGACCCCCATTGGAAGGGATGGTCATACATGCTTTCGGCGGCGAGGC
>NZ_JBZSYN010000190.1:0-22519 GCF_058622915.1 Thermohalobaculum sp.
GGTCGGCAGATAGCCCACATGCGCCTTGCCGATGATCGGGGCGAGGTGGTGCTCGCAATAGCTCTCGTAGCGGATGTCGCGCAGCACCACCATCTCGTCGTAGCCCTCGACCTCCTCGAAGGTGCGCTGCAGCAGGGCCACGGGATCCTCCTCGTAGCCGCGGAACCACTGGCGGTAGGCGCGCACCACGCGGCCGGGCGTGTCCAGGAGCCCCTCGCGGTCGGGATCGTCCCCGGCCCAGCGCAACAGCGTGCGCACCGCCTCCTCGGCCTCGGTCACGCTCGGGCGCTCGATCGGCTCCGCCTCGATCTCGAGCAGGGCTTTCGGGTCGAACCTGTTCATCGCTCTCTCCACTCCCGCGGCCCGGCGCCGCGCGCCCGGGGCTCTGTCGCTCCCTACCCCGATCTTAACGACTCGTATGGTTAAAGCGAGGTTAAGATCGGGTCCCGCACGGGCGACAGTCCCTGAGCTAGAGCGAACTCAGACCGCGGCCAGCGCCGACTCCAGGTCGGCGCGCAGGTCGGCGGGGTCCTCCAGCCCGACCGAAAGCCGCACCAGCCCGGGCGTGATGCCGAGCGCCAGGCGCTGCTCCTCCTTCAGCCGCTGGTGCGTCGTGGTGGTCGGATGGGTGATCAGGCTCTTGGCATCGCCCAGGTTGTTGGAGATGCCGACCAGGCGCAGCGCGTTGAGGAAGCGGAAGGCGCCGGCCTGCTCGCCCGCGACCTCGAGCGCGATCAGGCTGCCGGGCCGCTCCATCTGCGCCAGCGCCAGGTTGTGCTGGGGGTGGCCGGGCAGCCCGGGATAGAGCACGCGGGCGAGCTTGTCCGAGCCCGCCAGCCAGCGTGCCAGCGCCTCGGCCGTGTCGGTCTGGGCGTTGCACCTGAGCGCCAGCGTCTCCAGCCCCTTGAGCAGCACCCAGGCGTTGAACGGGCTGAGCGCGGGGCCGGTGTGCTTGACATAGGGCTCGACCTCGTCGCGGATGAAGCGCTCGCGGCCCAGCACCACGCCGCCCAGGCAGCGGCCCTGGCCGTCGATGTGCTTGGTCGCCGAGTAGACGACGATGTCCGCGCCCAGCTCCAGCGGCCGCTGGAACATCGGCGTGGCGAACACATTGTCGACGACCAGCCGCGCCCCCGCGCCGTGCGCGATCCCGGCCACGCCGGCGATGTCGATCACCTCCAGCGTCGGGTTCGACGGCGTCTCGAGGAAGCACAGCCGGGTCTCGGGCCGCACCGCCGCGCGCCACTGCTCGAGGTCGGTGCCGTCGACCAGCGTGAAGTCGATGCCAAAGCGCGGGCACAGCGTCTCGACGATGTAGAGGCACGAGCCGAACAGCGCGCGTGCCGCCACCATGTGGTCGCCCGCCTTGAGCTGGCACATCAGCGCCGCGTGCACCGCGGCCATGCCCGAGGCGGTGGCGAACGCCGCCTCGGCACCCTCGAGCGCGGCGATGCGGTCCTCGAACATGGCCACGGTCGGGTTGCCGTAGCGGGCGTAGATGAAGCCCTCCTCGCCGTCGGGGATCTCGCCCTTGAAGCGCGCCGCGGCGGCCTCGGCGTCGGGGTAGACGAAGCCCTGGGTGAGGAAGATCGCCTCCGAGGTCTCGCCGAAGGCAGAGCGGCGGTGGCCCTCGTGCACCAGGCGCGTGCGGGGGCGGTAGCTGGTCTTGTCCATGCGCGTTTGCCGGGTTGTCCCGGTCCTCCGATGTCCTGGACCGGATGGTGCGGGCCCTGGGGCCGCGACCTCTTTAGCGGTTTGTTTTACGTGGCCCGCAAGCCGGTCCGACAAATCGCCACGCCCTTCGCGCTTACGCGCTTTCACCCGGCACGTCAATTGCCGGGTCAACCGGGCGGCGCGGCCGGACGGCGACATACTACACCGGCATGTGCGGAAATACCTTTTTGGCGTATGATTGCTTGGTGGCCGGGGGCGATTCGCGTGGAGTTCGAGTATGAACCAGCGTCAGGCCTGTCCCGCCAAGACCCGCGAGCTGCGCAACCACCACTTCGACTCGACGATCTGGAACGAGTTCGCCTTCCGCGACGACGACATCGTCATCGCCACCTATGCCAAGTCCGGCACCACCTGGGTGCAGCAGATCGTGGCGCAGCTGCTGTTCGCCGGCGCCGAGGACCTGCCGGTGGCCGAGATGTCGCCCTGGCTCGACCTGCGCGTGCCGCCCAAGGAGCAAAAGCTCGCGGCGGTCGCGGCGCAGACGCACCGGCGCTTCGTCAAGACCCACCTGCCGGTGGATGCGCTGGTGTTCTCGCCGCGCGCCAAATACCTCTATATCGGCCGCGACGGGCGCGACGTGGTCTGGTCGCTCTACAACCACCACGCCAACGCCAACCGGCTGTGGTACGAGCTCCTCAACGAGACCCCGGGCCGGGTCGGCCCGCCGATCGGGCCGCCGCCGGCCTCGGTGGTCGACTATTTCGAGGACTGGCTGGCGCGCGACGGCCACCCGTTCTGGCCGTTTTGGGAGAACGTGCGCTCGTGGTGGGCGATCCGCGACCTGCCCAACGTGCTGATGCTGCATTTCTCTGCGCTCAAGGCCGACCTGGCGGGGCAGATCCGCCGCATCGCCGCCTTCCTCGGCATCCCGGTCGCCGAGGCGCACTGGCCCGCGATCCTGGAGCATTGCGGCTTCGCCTACATGAAGGCGCACGCCACGGCCTCCGTGCCGCTGGGCGGCGCGATCTGGGACGGGGGTGCCGAGACCTTCATCCACAGGGGCGTGAACGGGCGCTGGCGCGAGCTGCTCAGCCCGGCGCAGATCACCGCCTACGAGACGCGCGCCGAGGCCGAGCTCGGCCCCGCCTGCGCGCGCTGGCTGGCCACCGGCGCGGATGCCTGAGCGCCCACCTGCCCTTGCCATCCGCCCACGGCGCTTAGATTAGCGGTGAGCCCGACCTCCCGGAGCAACCGCAAGGAGCCCCCATGCCCGCACCGATCGACCTGTATTTCTGGCCTACGCCGAACGGCCGCAAGATTTCCATCGCGCTCGAGGAGTTCGGCCTGCCCTACCAGGTGAAATGGGTCGACCTGGGCAAGGGCGACCAGTTCAAGGCCGAGTTCCTGAAGATCTCTCCGAACAACCGGATGCCGGCGATCGTCGACCCCGAGGGGCCGGACGGCAAGCCGATCTCGATCTTCGAATCGGGCGCCATCCTGCAATATCTCGGCCGCAAGACCGGCCGCTTCTACGGCACGTCCGAGCGCGAGCGCATCGAGGTCGAGCAGTGGCTGTTCTGGCAGATGGCCAATCTGGGGCCGATGGCGGGCCAGGCCAACCACTTCCTGCGCTACGCGCCCGAGACCGTGCCCTACGCGCAAAAGCGCTATGTCGACGAGGTCAACCGCATCTACGGCGTGCTCGACGGCCGGCTCGCCGACCGCGATTATGTCGCCGGCGACTACTCGATCGCCGACATCGCGGCCTGGCCCTGGGCAATAGCCTGGGAGCGCCAGCAGCAGGACATCGCCGAGTTCCCCAACATGAAGGCCTGGCTCGACCGGGTGGGCGCGCGCCCGGCCGTCAAGGCGGGCTACGCGCTGGGCGAGGAGCGCAAGCTCGACCTGACCAAGGACGAGGGGGCGCGCAAGGTCCTGTTCGGCCAGCGCGCCCGCCATGCCTGAGCCCCATGCCTGAGCCCCATGCCTGATCCCCATGCCTGAGCCCCATGCCTGAGCCCCCGGGGACAGCGCGGCGCGCGCCGCCCGGCCCCGACAAAGGAAGGGCGCCGAGGGAGAGAAGCTCGGCGCCCCAGTAGGAGAGGCATAAGGGAAACACACGTGACAGTCTTACGAGGCGGTCGACCGGGCCCTCTCGGCCAGACCGGCCGCCCCGAGGGACGACTCATGCATATCCGAATCGGCGCCCCGCGGAATGTGAGGATCGTCACACTCCGCGGGGCGAATGCGCGCGCCGGGCTCGGAACCAGGCGGAGAACCAGGCGGCGGCGGGCTCAGTGCGCGTGCTGGGCCCGGTCGCCGATCTCGGCCAGCACCGCCTCGCGCCATTCGCGCTTGATCGGCATGACCGGCGGCACCGGCGCCAGATCGGGGGCGGGCGTGGGCTCGGCCACCGTGTCGATCGGGTCCGTGGCCGAGCCCTTCTTCATGAACATGTTGTAGATTGCCCACTCGATGCGGCTGCGCCCGCCCTTCACAGGGAAGCGGCGCAGCAGCGAGGACGGCGAATAGAAGGTCTTGTAGGCCGAGATGTGGCCCTGGCGCAGCTCGTCGGTGGTCATCTGCGCCGGCTGGTAGACGATCTTCGCCTGGTCGTACTTGGTCCAGTCGAACGAGTGGATGCGGTTGGCGCGCTTCATCTCGTACCAGGTCAGCGTGCCCGGATAGGGAGTCAGCACCGAATAGGCGCAGGCGTCGTAGTTGGCGTCGATGTTGAACTGTGCGGTGTCCTGGAAGACGTCGGTGTTGTCGCCGTCGAAGCCGAACATGAACAGGCCGAATACCATGATGCCGTAGGAATGCACCTTCTCCACCAGGGCGGCGAACTGCTCGGGCCGGTTGACGTGCTTGTGCACGCTTTTCAGCGTGTCGCGCGAGATCGACTCAAACCCGATCGACAGCATCGAGCAGCCGCTCTCGGCGGCGAGCTCGAGCAGGTGGTCGTCCTGCGCGAGCTTCGAGGTCACGCCCGCCTGCCAGCGGATGTTGCGGCCTTTGAGCGCGGTCATCACCTCGATCGGGTGCTCGCGCTGGCCGAAGAAGTCGGCATCGTTGATCGAGATCATGCGCGAGCCGCACTCGTCCACCTCGCGCATGATCTCGTCGATCGGGCGATAGCGGAACCTCAAGCCGTTCATCAGCGGCTCGGCGCAGAAGGTGCAGCCCTGGTGGCAGCCGCGCGAGGTCTGCACGAAGGTCTTGTTGACATAGCGGTTGCGCTTGATCAGGTCGTAGCGCGGCATCGGCACGCCGGCCATCGGGTGCAGCTTGTCCGCCTTGTAGCTGCCCTTGAGCGCGCCGTCCTCGAGGTCGTCGAGGATCCTGGGCATGACCAGCTCGGCCTCGCCGATCACCACGGCGTCGGCATGCGCCAGCGCCTCGTCGGGCATGAAGCTGGGATGCACGCCGCCCATCACCACGGGCACGCCGCGGCGGCGGAACTCGTCGGCGATCTCGTAGCCGCGGTTCACATAGGAGGTCATCGCCGAGATGCCGACCATGTCGCAGGACAGGTCGAAGTCGATCTCCCCGATGTTCTCGTCGGTCAGCACCACCTCGTAGCGATCGCGCGGGATGGTCGCCGCCACCGCCAGGAGCCCGGCCAGCGGCGAGTAGAGCGCGCGGTTGAGGTAAAGCGGTCGGGTCGTCAGCGAGTCGGTTCGGGGGTTGACGAGGTGGATGACTCCGTGGCGCATGTTTCTGCCTCCGCTGTGCCGTCCCCCCCGGGAGTAGCAACGGACCGTAGGCGATTCGGTTCTCACTGTCACGGAACCAGCCCGAGCGGGCGCCGGCGCCGGGGGCGCGCGGCGCCGGGCGCGCGCTCAGCCGGGGCTGGCGCCGGGCTGGGGCTGGGGCCCGACGCGCTGGCGCGCCACCTCGCGCACCGCCTCGCCGATGCCGGCATTGACCCGCGCCAGGTGGCGGAACTCGCGCGCGCCGAGCTCCAGGAGCTCGCAGTTGCGCGCCGCGACCACGGTGGCGGTGCGGCGCGCGTCGTCCGAGATCAGCGCCATCTCGCCGAAGAAGTCGCCCTCCGACAGCCGGATCGGCCCCGAGGGCGTCTCCACCGACACCTCGCCCGAGGCGATGAAGTACATGGAGTCCGCCTGCTCGCCCTTGCTGATGATGACCTCCCCCGCCGACAGCCGGCGCGCCGTCAGCAGCCCGACCAGCCCGGCCACCGAGGCGACGTCGAGGCGGGCGAACAGCGGCACGCGCGCCACCATGGCGAAGTTGACCACGAAGTCGCGCCGGCGGATCTGCTTTTGAAAGCTGGTGGCGACGATGCCCACGGGCAGGGCGAAGAACGCGATGCCGAAGATGATGGTGAACCCGGCGATCAGCTTGCCCGCCAGGGTCACCGGCACGACGTCGCCATAGCCCACGGTGGACAGCGTGACCACGGCCCACCACATGGCGCTCGGCACGTCGCCCAGCCGGTCGGGCTGCACGCTGCGCTCGGCGGCGAACATGGCGACGCCGGCCATCAGGATCAGCCCCACGAACAGCACCGCGCAGCCCGCGAGCGCGCGCCACTCGGCGGTGATCACGCCGACGATGGTGGCCAGCACCGGCGAATAGCGTGCCAGCCGGTAGAAGCGGATGATCTTGAGCACGCGCACCGCGGCGAAGTCGGCGCCCAGGAAGGGCGCGAGGAAGAAGGGCGTGATGACCAGCAGGTCGAGCAGCATCATCGGGCTCACGGCATGCACCAGCCGGGCCCGCCAGGCCGGCATGTGACCCAGCGCCGGGTGCTCGGGCGCGGTCCACAGCCGCGCGGCGTATTCCACGATGAAGACCAGCACGCAGGCGGCGTCGAAGCGCGCCAGAGCCGTGCCGTGGCGGGCCTCGATCGCGGGCACCGTGCCGACGACCGAGGCGGCGACGTTGCTCACGATCAGCGAGATCATGGCGATGTCGAAGACCCGCCTCAGCGCGTCGCCCCGCCGGCTGCGCTCGAGCAGGTCGAACAGCCTGCGCCGGAACGGCTCGCGGGGCATGGGCTCGGGCATGGGGCGCCGCCTCCGGCAAAACGGCCTTCGAGGCGCGCATGATACACGCCCCGCGGGGTGGCTGGCGACGGCATTTGCGCGCGGCGGGCGGCCGCGCAGCCGCTAGCGCCGCAGCACGCGGAAAATGGTCGAGGCGGTCCAGCCGGCCGCGAAGGCGAGCACGATCGAGCCCAGCCCGTAGAGCGCGGCGCGCTGGCGCGCCATGTTGTAGATCCAGCGCTCCAGCCCCTCTTTGCGCACCTGGATCGAGTCGTTGAAGACGTCGATCACGTTGCGGTCGCGCAACAGGAAGATGCGGGCGCGGTAGTTGCCCTCGACCAGGTTCGCGGGCAGCAGGATGCGCGTCTCGAACAGCGTCTGCTGGGTCAGCTTCACCTTGCCCGGCAGCTCGATGTAAAGCCCCTTCTGCCGGCGCAGCCGGATCACCGCCTGGCGGTACGCCTCCGGGTACTCGATGTCGCGCGGCGTGCCGATCAGGCGCACCAGCTGGCCCAGCCCGACATGGTAGCGCATGTCGTCGGTCCAGCTGATGATCTTGCGAAACGGGCCGGTGGTGGCGACCGCGTAGAAGCTGGGCGCGGCATCCACCCGCACGCCCTCGCCGTTCACCCAGATGCCGAAGACGTGCTCCTTGCGGCGCACGATGACCTCCTGGGAGGGGCCGATCACGGTGACGATGACATTGAGCGGCTTGTCCGAGGGCGGCGGCGCCTCGCGCTTGACGGCACCGTAGATGAAGATCTCCGAGCCGCTGAAGGCGGTGGTGATGGCGACCTCATTCTGGCTCAGCCCGGCGAGCACCTTCTCGCCCGGGGCCGGCGCACCCATGCTGCGCGCGCCCGCGCCCGGCGCCAGCATCAGCGCCATGAGCGCCGGCCAGACCAGCGCGCGCCGCCAGCTCGGCCGCGGCCGCCGGGTCATGAGCCCCGCCCGGCGCTGCACGCAGCCGTGGGCGCACCGCCCCCGCCCGGTGCCGGCAACGTCAGCACGACGGCGCAGTGTTCGGCGATGTGCGGATGAACATGCATGTGAGACCCGTCGCGGCGCGCGCCCCCGTTTAACCGCTTCCTCGCGTGGATTCCAGCGCCACGTGGCCGCGGGTCATGGTGCCAGCCCGGCCCGTCCGTCCGGCTCACCAGTTGCGCGCGACGGAGATGGTGTAGAGGTCGGTGGGCCGCTGCACCAGGCCGAGCAGGATCTCGACCGCCACGGCCAGCACGATCAGCGCCAGCGCCACGCGCATCTGCTCGGCCTTCAGCCGCGGGCCGATCATGGCGCCGATCTGCGCCCCGGTGACGCCGCCGACCAGCAGCACCACGGCCAGGATGGCGTCGACCGTGTGGTTCTCCATCGCGTGCATCAGCGTGGTCGCCGCGGTGACGAACATGATCTGGAACAGCGAGGTGCCGACCACCACGTTGGTCGCCATGCCCAGCACATAGATCATCAGCGGGATCATGATGAACCCGCCGCCCACGCCCAGGGCCGCCGAGAGGATGCCGACGAAGGCGCCGATCAACAGCGGCGGGATCGCCGAGATGTAGAGGTTCGAGGCGCGAAAGCGCATGCGGAACGGCAGCCCGTGCACCCAGTTGTGGTGGTGCAGCCGCCGCCGCACCACGCCCTTGCGCGTGCGAAACAGCGCCCGCATGCCCTCGACCAGCATCAATCCGCCGATGGTGCCGAGCAGGATCACATACGAGATCGAGACCACCAGCTCGACCTGGCCGATCCGGCGCAGTATGGCGAACAGGTGCACGCCCGCGGCCGAGCCGATCAGGCCGCCGACCAGCAGCACCATGCCCATCTTGAAGTCCACCGTGCGCCGGCGCCAGTGCACCAGCACGCCCGAGAACGAGGCCCCGGCCACCTGGTTGGCGCCGGTGGCCACGGCCACCGAGGGCGGCACGCCGATCAGGATCAGCATCGGCGTGAGCAGAAAGCCGCCACCGACCCCGAACAGCCCCGAGATGAAGCCCACTCCGCCGCCGATCAGCAAGAGCAGGTAGAGATTGACCGAAACCTCGGCGATCGGAAGGTAGATGCCCATGCGGCCAATCCCCTTGCGGACCGCTCCACCCTAGCGGCACGCCGCTGCCGGGGCCAGCCCATTTGTGCCGCGCGCGGCCCGAGCGGGCGCCCGGGGGGCGCGGCATTCCACCGCGCCGCGCCGGCGCTGCGCATCCGCACTTGCTGGCGGACGCCAGATCGGGCACATCTTGGCAAGGTTCGGCACAGCCTTGGGGAAAGGGGCCGACATGACACGTGCGACGCCGGCACCCCGGCAGCGCGGCGACAGGCGGACGCTGCTCTACAGCCACGACACCTACGGGCTCGGCCACCTGCGCCGCTCGCGCACCATCGCGATGGCGCTGGCCGAGGCCGACCCGAGTTGCTCGGCGCTGATCGTCACCGGCTCGCCGGTGGCGGGCCGCTTCGACTTTCCCGAGCGCATCGACCACGTGCGCCTGCCCGGCATCGTCAAGCAGCCGGACGGCAGCTACACCTCGTCCAACCTGCACATGGCGATCGAGGAGATGGAGCGCCTGCGCGGCGCCATCATCGCCGCGGCCGACCGCGAGTTCGAGCCCGAGATGCTGATCGTGGACAAGGAGCCCTGGGGCTTCCGCCACGAGCTGGCCCCGACGCTCAAGGCGGCGCGCAGCCGCGGCGCCCGCATCGTGCTGGGCATCCGCGACGTGCTCGACGACGAGGACGCGCTGGCCCGCGAGTGGGAGCGCAAGGGCGCGATCGAGGCGATCGAGCGCTTCTACGACGAGATATGGATCTACGGCGTGCCGCAGATGTGCCGGCCGATGGCCGGGCTGGGTCTGTCGCCGCGCATGGAGGCGCGCGCCATCTATACCGGCTATCTGCGCCGCGACGCCTCGGACTGGCCGGGCGAGCCGGCCTCGGAGACGCCCGACGAGCCCTATATCCTGGTGACCACCGGCGGCGGCGGCGACGGCACGCAGCTGGTCGACTGGGTGCTGAGGGCCTACGAGACCGACCGCCGCCTCGCCCCACACGCGCTGATCGTCTATGGCCCGTTCATGAAGGCGACCGACCGGCAGCGCTTCGACGCCCGCGTCGCCGAACTCGATGGCCGGGTGACGGCGCTGGGCTTCCACCCCCGTCTCGAGCGGCTTTTGGAGCAGGCGCAGGGCGTGGTCGCCATGGGAGGCTACAACACCTTTTGCGAGATCCTCTCGATGGACAAGCCGGCGATCATCGCGCCGCGCACCCGGCCGCGCCGCGAGCAGCTCATCCGCGCCACGGCGGCCGAGACGCTGGGGCTGGCGCGCATGCTCAACCCCGAGCGCGACGGCGAGGGCGCGCGCGTCATGGCCGCGGCGATCCGCGCCCTGGCGCACCAGCCGCGGCCCTCGGACGTGCGCCTGCCCGGCCTGCTGTCGGGGCTCGGGACGATCGTCGCCCGCGTCGGCGGCGCAGCGCCGGTGCGTGCCGCCGCCGGAGGCTGAACATGCCCGACGCCTTCGCCGTGGTGCTGAAGGGCTATCCGCGGCTCTCCGAGACCTTCATCGCCCAGGAGCTGCGCGCGCTCGAGGCGCGCGGCCATCAATTCGAGATCTGGTCGCTCAGGCAGCCCTATGACGACCGCATCCACCCGATCCACGAGGAGATCACGGCCAGGCGCCACTACCTGCCGGAATACCTCTACCAGGAACCGCTGCGGGTGCTGCGCGCGCTCGTGCGGCTGGGCCGGCGCCGCCGCTTCTGGCGCGCGGCGCGGGCCTGGGCGCGCGACCTCGCCCGCGATCCCACCTCCAATCGCGTGCGCCGCTTCGGCCAGGCGGCGGTGCTGGCCGCCGAGCTGCCCGCCGAGACCCGCTTCCTCTACGCGCATTTCCTGCACACGCCGGCCTCGGTGGCGCGCTACGCCGCGGTGATGCGCGGGCTGGGCTGGGGCTTCTCGGCCCATGCCAAGGACATCTGGACCATCCCCGACTGGGAGAAGCGCGAGAAGATCGCCGATTGCGATTTCGGCGTCACCTGCACCGCCTCGGGCGCCGAGCACCTCGCCGCGCTGGATGCCGGCGGGGCCAAGATCAGCCTGGTCTATCACGGGCTGGATCTGGGCCGCTTCCCGCCGCCCCCCGACATCCGCCCCAAGGGCAACACCTTTACCCTGCTCTCGGTCGGGCGGCTGGTGCCGAAGAAGGGCTATGGCGATCTCCTGGAGGCGCTGAGCCTGTTGCCCGCCGGGCTCGACTGGCGCTTCGTCCACATCGGCGGCGGCGAGCTCAAGCGCGGGCTCGAGACCCGCGCCCGCCGGCTCGGGCTCAACGAGCGCATCGCGTGGCGCGGCAAGCGGGCGCAGGCCGACGTGCTGGCCGCGATGCGTTCGGCGGACCTGTTCGTGCTGCCCTCCAAGATCGCCGAGGACGGCGACCGCGACGGGCTGCCCAACGTGCTGATGGAGGCGGCGAGCCAGAAGCTGCCGATCCTGTCGACCAGCCTCTCGGCGATCCCCGAGTTCATCGAGGACGGCGTGCACGGGGTGCTGGTCCAGCCCGGCCGGCCGCGCGCGCTGGCCGGGGCCATCGTGGCACTCGCCGCCGACCCGGCGCGCCGCGCCGCGATGGCCGAAGCCGCCTACCGCCGCCTGCGCGCC
Organism: Thermohalobaculum sp.; assembly: GCF_058622915.1. Lineage (NCBI taxonomy): Bacteria > Pseudomonadati > Pseudomonadota > Alphaproteobacteria > Rhodobacterales > Paracoccaceae > Thermohalobaculum > Thermohalobaculum sp. Next base: position 11,344 of record NZ_JBZSYN010000190.1, read on the forward strand.
GAGTTCGGCATGGAGGCGGGCATCCGCACCGTGGACACGCGGCTGCGCGCCGCGCTGGAAGGCGCATGAGCGGATCGCGTGCGTCGCGGGGCATCGCCTTCTACGCCCCGATGAAGCCGCCCGATCACCCGGTGCCCTCGGGCGACCGGCGCATCGCCCGGCTGACGCTCGCGGCGCTGACGCGGGCCGGCTTCGCGCCCGAGCTGGCCTCCAACCTGCGCACGCTCGACATGGCCGGCGACCCGGCGGCCCAGGCCCGGATCGCCGCGGCGGCCGAGGCCGAGGCGGCGCGGCTGGTCGCGCGGCTCGCGCCCGCGCCGCCGGCGCTGTGGTTCACCTATCACTGCTACTGGAAGGCGCCGGACCTGATCGGCCCAACCGTGGCTCAGGCGCTGCGCGTCCCCTACGCGATCTCGGAGGCCTCGCTCGCGGCGCGGCGCCGCGAGGGCCCCTGGGCCGGCTTCGCCGCCCGCGCCGAGGCCGCCATCGCCCGCGCCGACCGGCTGTTCTGGACCACGCCGCGCGACCGCCCGGCGCTGGAGGCGGCCGGGCATGGGCCGAAGATGGTCCACCTGCCCCCGTTCCTCGACCTCGGCCCCGCCCCCGCGCCCCGGCCCGCGCACGACCCGCTGCGGCTGCTCACGGTCGCCATGATGCGGCCCGGCGACAAGCTCGAGAGCTTCCGCCGGCTGGCCGCCGGGCTGGCCCGGCTGGGCGGCGAGTGGCAGTTGAGCTTGGTCGGCGCCGGGCCGGCGCGGGACGCGGTATTACGGTTACTGAGCCCTTTCGAGACACGGTTAATTCTTATAGGTCTTATAGAAGACATGGAAGAGTTGCGGCGCCATTACGAGGCTGCCGACCTGCTCGTGTGGCCCGGGGTCAACGAGGGCGTCGGCATGACCTGGCTCGAGGCCCAGGCCGCCGCCTGCCCGGTGGTGGCCGAGGACGGCCCGGCCGCGCGGGCGCTCGTTGGCGGCGGTCGCCTGGCCGCGCCGGACGACCCCGACAGCTTCGCCGCAGCGATCCGCGCCGCCGCCGCCGACCGCGCCGCCCTGGCCCGCGCCGCCCGCGCGCATGCGCTGGCGCACCACGGCCTCGACGCCGCGGCGGCGCTGCTGAAGACCCATCTGGGCGGGCTGATCGCATGATCCGCATCGCGCTGATGCGCCATTTCCCCACCAGCTGGAACGCCGAGCGGCGCCTGCAGGGCCAGGTCGACATCCCGCTGACCGAAGCGGCCCGCGAAAGCCTCGCCGCGCTCGTTCTGCCGCCGCCATGGGATGCGGCGCGGCTGATCGCCTCGCCGCTGACGCGCGCCGCGGAGACCGCCCGCCTGCTCGCCCGCGGCCGCCCCTTCGAGACCGACGCCCGCCTGGCCGAGATGAGCTGGGGCGCATGGGAGGGCGTGCTGGTCGAGGCCCTGATCGCCGATGCCGCCTCGGGCTATGTGCACGTCGAGGACTGGGGCTGGCACCGCCGCCCGCCCGGCGGCGAGAGCCCCTGGCAGGTCTGGCAGCGCATCCAGCCGGCGCTGGCCGAGATCGCGGCCGAGGGCCGCCCGGCGGTGCTGGTCGGCCACCGCGCCTCGATGCGCACCATCCTCGCCCGCGCCTGGGACTGGAACTACGACGCGCCCGAGCCCTTCCGCATCCGCCGGGCGCGGCTCTATCCGCTGACGCTGCGCGCCGACGGCACGCCCAGCGCGCCGGAGCAAGACGTCCCGCTGGTGGAGCAGCCATGACCCGCGTCGCCTTCCTGTGCTGCCACCTGAGCGGATCGGGGCACCTGGTGCGCACGCTGGCGCTGGCGCGCGCCGTGGGCGCCGCGGGGGCGGAGGCGCTGGTGATCTCGGGCGGGCGGCCGATGGCGCATCTCGACACCGCGGGACTCAGACTCGTGCAACTCCCGCCCGTGGCGGTGCGCGACTTCGACTTCTCGACCCTCAGGACGCCCGAGGGCGCGTCCGCCGACGCCGCCTGGATGGCCGAGCGCCGCGCCGCCATCGAGCGCGCGCTTGCCGGCTTCCGGGCGGACGCCCTGGTCACCGAGACCTTTCCGCTGGGCCGGCGCAGCCTCAGGGCCGAGTTCGAGGCAGCCATCGCCGCGGCGCGTGCCGCGCGGCCGGGCGCGGCGATCCTCGCCTCGGTGCGCGACGTGCCCGAGCCGCCCAGCCGGCCCGAGCGCCTCGAGCAGGCCGCCGAGCGCCTGCGCCGCGACTTCGCTGCGCTCCTGGTCCATGGCGATCCGGACTTCCTGCCGCTCTCGGCCGCCTGGCCGCTGCCGCCAGACCTTGCCTCACGCACGCGCTATACTGGCTACGTGGCGGCAGACGCCCCGGCGGCGGGGCGGCGAAGCGAGACGGTTGTGGTCGCGGGCGGCGGCGGGCCGGCCGGCGACGGCCTGGTCACGTTGGCCGCCGAGGCCGCGGCGCTCTCGCCGCGGCCCTGGCACCTGCTGACCGTCGGCGCGGACCTGGCGCACGATCTCGCCGCCCGCTTCGCGCGCGCGAACCTCGCCGTCGAGCCCGCCCGGCCCGACTATCGCCGGCTGATGGCCGGGGCCGCCGTGTCGCTCAGCCTGGCCGGCTACAACACCGTGACCGAGCTGGCCGCCTGCGACACGCCCGCCGTGCTCGTGCCCTTCGACCGCTACGGGGAGCGCGAGCAGGTGATCCGCGCCGGGCGCCTCGCGGACCGCCCGGGCTTTCGCGTGCTGCGCATGGCCGGGCTGACGCCTGCCGAGCTTGCCGAGGCCGCCGAGCGCGCCGCGACCGGCCCGCGCCGGCCGCCGCTCGGCATCGACCTGGGCGGCGCCCGGCGCGCGGCGGAGATCATCCTGGAGCTGGCGCCCCGATGAACAGGATCCGATGAGCGAGAAAACCCGCATCCACGACGTCGAGGGGCTGAACGCGCGGCTCCAGCAGATCACCCGGCGCATCGGGGTCGACCTGCGCTACCTGCACGACGACCGCACGCGCGAGCACGTCCTCGCCGCCACCCGCGGCGCCGCGATGACGCTGGATGTGGGTGCGGGCATGCGCGAGCTGGGCGCGGCGCTGCCCGGGCGCGTGGAGACGCTGGACCTCAACGACTTCGGCGCCTACCCCGACATCCTCGGCGATGTCTGCTCGCCCTTCCCCGAGTGGATGGCCGGCCGCTACGACGCGGTGATCGCGCTGGCGATCCTCGAGCATGTCTACGACCCGCCGGCGGCGGTGGAGAATTTCCGCCGGGCGCTGAGGCCGGGGGGCAGGCTGTTTCTCTACGTGCCGTGGATGTGGCGCTACCACGCGCCGCCGAACCTGATGTTCCAGGACTACCAGCGCCTCAGCCGCGACGGGCTGGCCTATCTCCTGCGCGACTTCGAGGAGGTCACGCTCTACCCGATCCGCGGCAAGTACTCGGCGATCGTGAACCACCTGAAGTTCTGGAAGTCCGGGATCGAGCGCCGCTTCGGCGGCCGCGTCAACCGGGTGCTGGACCGGCGCGCCAGCCCCTGGCGCAACACCGTGCAGGCCAGCGGCTTCTTCGCCGAGGCACGCAAGGGCACCGGCCGCGAAGGTTGACCGGGCCACGTGCCGGGCCACACTGGGCGGCACGACCAGGACGGCATGACCAGGACGGCACTGAAAGGACGGAGGACAGAGATGGCTCACCACGAGATCGCGCCCCAGCCCGGCAACGTCGTCTGGGGCTATTTCGACGCCCGCGTGCCGCCGGTGCTCACGGTCGCCTCGGGCGACACCGTGAGCCTCACCTCCTGGCCCGCCGGGGACCCGAACAACTTTCCCGACGACCCGGCGCTGATCGACCCCGTGCACCGCAAGGTGATCGAGACGGTCGAGCGCGGCCCCGGCCCGCACGTGGTCACGGGACCGGTGGCGGTCGACGGCGCCCGGCCCGGCGACGTGCTGCAGGTCGACATCCTGGACATCCGCCTGGCCTATCGCTGGGGCCACGTCAACATCCGCCCGCTGATGGGCGCGCTGCCCGACGAGTTCGACCGGCTGACCGTGATCCAGCCCCGGATCGACCCCGCCCGCGCCACCGCCGAGCTGCCCTGGGGCACCGAGATCCCGCTCAGCCCCTTCTTCGGCACCATCGCCGTGGCGCCGCCGGCGCGCTGGGGCCGCTGCTCCACGGTCGAGCCGCGCGCCTTCGGCGGCAACATGGACAACAAGGAGCTGGTGGCGGGCACCACGCTCTATCTGCCCGTGTTCAACGAGGGCGCGCTGTTCTCGGCTGGCGACGGCCATGCCGTGCAGGGCGACGGCGAGGTCTGCGTCTGCGCGCTGGAGACCGCGCTGGCCGGCACCTTCCGGCTGACGGTCAGGAAGGACCTGGGCTACGAGCGCCCGTTCGCCGAGAGCGCGACGCACCTGATCTCGATCGGGCTCGACGAGGACCTCGACGACGCGGCGGCCGAGGCTGTGCGCGAGATGATCGACCATGTCTGCCGGCGCACCAACCTGAGCCGCGAGGACGCCTACATGCTGTGCTCGCTGATGGGCGACCTGCGCGTGACTCAGGTCGTCGACCGCGAGAAGGGCTGCCACATGATGCTGGCCAAGGCGGTGCTTTAGGCCCGGCCCGCGGCTGCCCTCAGGCAGCGGGCGGCAGGCCGAGCGCTTCGCCCTCTCGTATCACCTCCGGCGCCCAGGCCTTGCGGGCGAAGACCCCGCGCACCGTGTCGCGGAAGCTCTCGAGCGGGTCCGCGGGGTAGCCGGGATCGAAGCTCGCCTGGTCCCAGCGCTCGCAGAAGTCGACGCAGGAGCGGTAGTAGGGGCTGCCGGCATATTGCCTGCGCAGCTCGCGGTCCGAGCCGTGATGGTGGGCGTAGTAGTACAGCTGGAAGATGCCGTGGTGCGCGACCACCCAGGCGACTTCCTCGCGCACGAAGGGCCTGAGGATCTCGGCGGCGAAGCGGTCGTGGTTCTGCGGCGCCAGCCCGTCGCCGATGTCGTGCAGGAGCGCGGCGACCACCCAGTCGCTGTCGGCGCGGTCGCGCCGGGCGCGGGTGGCTGCCAGCAGCGCGTGCTGCAGCCGGGTGACCTGATAGCCGGGCAGCGTCTCCTCGTCCTGGCGCGCCAGCTCGCGCAGCAGCCGGTCGGCGGTGCCGGCGAGGTGCGGACGGTCGAGTTCGGCGAGCAGCTCGTAGTCCTCGCGCGTGCCGTCCTTCATCTGGGTAAAGGAGACCGTCTTGCCGGACATGCGGCCTCGGCTCAGGAATAGGGATCGAGCGCGTCGCGCAGCGCGTCGCCCAGGAAGGAGAAGGCCAGCACCACCAGGATCACCGGCACCATCGGCGCCAGGATCCAGGGATAGAGCTCCAGCGCGCCGAGGCCCGCCTCGAGCGCGTCGTTCAGCATCAGCCCCCACGAGACCGAGGGCGGGCGGATGCCGAAGCCGAGAAAGCTCAGCGCCGTCTCGCCCAGGATCATTGCCGGGATCGAGAGCGTGGCCGAAGCGATCAGGTGGCTGGTGAAGTTGGGCATCATGTGCGCGCGGATGATGCGGCCGGGCGAGGCGCCCATCAGCTCGGCCGCGCGCACGTAGTCCTCCTCGCGCAGCGCCAGGAACTTCGAGCGCACGGCGCGCGCAAGCCCCGGCCAGTCCAACAGCCCCAGGATCACCGAGATCATCACGAACACGGTGAGCGAATCCCAGCCGACCGGCACCGCGGCCGAGAGCGCGAGCCACATGGGCAGCTCGGGCAGCGAGCGGAACACCTCGATGAGGCGCTGCACGATGGCGTCGACCCAGCCGCCGAAATAGCCGGCCAGCCCGCCCAGGATCATGCCGATGGTAAAGCTGACGGTCACGCCGATCAGGCCAATGGTCATGGACAGCCGGGCGCCGTGCAGGATGCGGCTGAGGATGTCGCGCCCCAGCCGGTCCGAGCCGAGCAGGAAGAGCTGCCCCCCCTTCGGCGGGCAGATCACCTTGAACCGCATCGGGATCAGGCCGAGCAGATCGTAGGGTGCGCCGCAGCTGGAGAAGAGCGGCACCGGCAGCGGCTTGTTCCAGTCGGTCACGCCCCGCACCAGCCCGGTCTTGGGGTTGTAGACGGTCGCCGTGGGGTAGGTGTGCAGGCCGACATACTTGCCCTTGTCGAAGAGGTAGAGCCCCTGCGGCGGCGCGTAGACGTTGTTCTCGTCGAACAGGTTCGGCGGATAGGGCGCGATCATCTCGACGAAGGGCAATGTCAGGTAGACCAGCAGCAGCATGGCACCGGTGAACACGCCCAGCTTGTGGCGCCTGAACCGGCGCCAGACCAGCACCCGCGTGGGCGCGTCGTAGTCGGCGCGCTCGATCAGCTGGCGCTCGCCCTCGCGGTCCTCAGTCTCGGCGGCGAGGAAGTGCTCGGTCATGCCCGGGCCCTCATGTCACGATCCCCTCCGGCCACCGCCGAGCCGGATGCGCGGGTCGAGCACCGCGAGCAGGATGTCGGAGATCAGCATGCCGACCAGGGTGAGCATGCCGACGAACAGCAGGATGAAGCCGGACATGAAGATGTCCTGGCTCTTCAGCGCCTGCAGCAGGATCGGGCCCAGCGTGGGCAGGCTCATCACCACCGAGATGATCACCGAGCCCGAGACGATGTGCGGCGCGAGGTTGCCGATGTCGGCGACGAAGGGGTTGAGCGCCATGCGCAGCGGATAGCGCACGATCCGGGTCACCGGCGGCACGCCCTTCGCCCGCGCCGTCTCGACATAGGGCTTGTTCAGCTCGTCCATCAGGTTGGCGCGCAGTCGCCGCATCACCGCGGCGGCCGCCGAGGTGCCGATGACGATGGTCGGCACAATCAGATGAATCAGGATCGAGCCGAGCTTTGCCAGGCTCATCGGCGCCCCCTCGTACTCGCGCCCCATCAGCCCGCCGATCGGAATGTGGAAATAGCGCGCCCCGTAGAACAGCAGGATCAGCGCCAGAAGGAAGTTCGGCGTCGCCAGCCCGATATAGCCCAGGAACGAGCACAGATAGTCGACCCAGGTGTTCGAGCGCACCGCGGCGATGGTGCCCAGCGGCAGTGCCACGAGATAGACGAAGAGCAGCGCCGAGAGGTTCACCATGGCGGTCAGCCAGGCGGTCTCGCCGACCACCTTGCCCACCGGCTGCTGCAGCTCGAAGGACCAGCCGAAGTCGCCCTCGATCAGGCCGGAGAACCCGCCGGGCCCGGGCATGACGCCGATCCAGATCAGGTATTGCTGCCACAGCGGCTTTTCGAGCGAGTACTCGTCGATCATCGCCTGCGCCTTGGCGATGCCGGCGGCCTCGCCGGTCGAGCGCATCTCGTTGATGCGGTTGGTCAGGTAGTTGCCGGGCGGCAGGTTGATGACCAGGAAGATCAGGGCCGAGATGACGACCATGGTCACGGCCATGGTGGCGAAGCGGCGCAGCAGGTAGGTGATCATTGCCCGGCCCCCATTGCGCCGCCCCTGCCGCCCTTGAAGAAGAACTCGTCGATGCGGTGGATGCCGAAATGCGCACCGGGGTCCCAGGCATAGAGCGCCTTGTCGGGGACGTTTCTGAGCCGCACGTCGGCGACCACGGGAACGGGGGCGCGACTGACGGTGCCGATCACGAATATCTCCTTCGCATGGATGTCCAGCATCTCGCGCCAGATCGCGGCCTTGTCGGCGTCTTTGCCGGCGACCATCCACTTGTCGTAGAGATCGAGCAGGCGCTTCGCGGGCGGGTAGTCGACCGGCACGCCGGCCGCGCCCTTGGTCTGGTAGTACTGGCCCCAGCGCGGCCAGCTGTAGTTCGCCTGATCGACCGGGGCCAGTTCGAAGGGCGGCGCCTCGGCAGTGGGCACGCCGTTGTTCCAGCCCCACCAGGCGACCATCATCGACCTGCCCGCATAGGCGCGGTTCCTCAGGATGTCGCGGTCGAGCGCGCGCACCAGCAGGCGGACGCCGATGCGCGCCCAGGTCGTTGCGATCAGCTGCAGGGAGTCGCCGACCTCACGCCGCTCGCCCGCGGTCTCGATGATGATCTCCATCGGGCGGCCATCGGGCAGCAGGCGGAAGCGGGCACTGTTGCGCTTGGTCAGGCCGATCTCGTCCAGCAGCCGGTTCGCCTCGGCCAGATCGAAATGCGCCCAGGCATGGGCGTTCTTCTCGTTGAAGAACGGGCTCTCCTCCAGCGCGGCACAGGCTCGCTCCTTGGCCAGCCCGAAATAGAGCACCTTGTTGATCGCCTTCCGGCTGACCGCGAGGCTGAGCGCGTGGCGGAAGCGCACGTCGCGGAACAGCTTGCGCCAGGCGGCGTCGCCGTAGTTCAGGTTCGGATAGAGCGCCACCTGGGAGGCGTAGCCGGAGTCCCACAGATGCACGACATAGCCGCCCTCCTTTTCGTTCTTCTTCAGCACCGGCGCGTCGGAGAAGGAAAGCGAGCGGGCCTGCAGCGTCGCCTCGCCGAGCATCACCTTGGCGGGGATCAGGCCGGCCGCCGCGACCTCGATCTCGGCCGTGTCGATATAGGGAAGCTGCCGGCCGTTGATGTCGACCCGGTGATAGAACGGGTTGCGCTCGAGCTCGTAGCGCTGGCGGTTCTTGGGCGTGGTGTTCATCCAGGGCTGCAGCACCGGCAGGTCGGGGTTGTTGAATTCGTAGAGGTCGGCCTTGCGGTGGTAGAGCTGGCCCCAGTTGCGCGCATTCGCCGCCTCGACCTTCTTGGCCAGCTCGGCGGGATTGGCGTATTTGGCGTGGAACTGCTTGAGGTAGTGGGCGGGCGCGTAGATGTAGAGCGGGCGCGCCTGCGCCAGCGCCGGCACGAACAGCGGGTTCGGCAGCTTCCAGGTGTAGCGGATGGTCACCACGTCGATGACCTCGACCTGCGGCCGGCCGCCGGCTCCGAGCATGTCGACCGGCGGACCGGCGGGATAGAGATGCTTGTTGAGCGCCACGTCCTCCCACCAGAAGCGCAGATCCTCGGTGGTGAAGGGGTGGCCATCGGACCACTTGTGGCCGCGGCGGAGATGGAAGGTGATGGTGCGCCCGTCGTCACTGATCGTGTAGTCGTGCAGCAGATCGGCGACGAGCTTGTAGTGCTGGTTGTAGCCGATCAGGCGCGCATAGCCGTAGACCGCCATGTAGCGCACGTCCTTGGCCCGGGTCATGAACATGCGCATGTTGCCACCATGCACGCCCGGCACGCGCCCGTTGGCGGCGAGGTCGACGACCAGAGGCTGCGCCGGCAGGCGCTGGGCCACCGGCGGCAACGCGCCCGAGGCGACGCGCGCACGCAGCGACGGCGTCTCGATCGGCTCGAGCGCCTTGGCAGGCCATGGCACGGCAAGCGCGAGCGGCAGCAGGAGGACGGTGCGGCGTCTCATGCCGCCTGCCTCAGCCCGTTCTGGCGCACCCGGTGGCCTGGCGAGACCTCGACCAGCCGGGGCATGTGATCGCCCGCATAGCGGAACGGCTCGGGCCAGCTTTGCGGGTCGCCGGCGCCGCGCGCGACCACGGCGAGGTCGAGACGGCGGTCGAGCACCGGCTCGGGATGGGCCGCGATCAGCGCCTGGGTGTAGGGATGGCGCGGGTCGTTCAGCACGGCCGCCGCCGGCCCCTCCTCGACCACCGAGCCGCGGCGCATGACCATGACCCGGTCGGCGAACTGCCCGACCACGGCGAGGTCGTGGCTGATGAACAGGTAGCTCAGGCCGAGCTCGGCGCGCAGCTCGCGCAGGAGGTCGAGCACCTCGGCCTGCACCGAGACGTCGAGTGCCGAGGTCGGTTCGTCGAGCACCATCAGCTCCGGAGCGAGCGCCAGCGCCCGGGCGATCGCAATGCGCTGGCGCTGGCCGCCGGAGAAGGCGTAGGGGAAGCGGCCGAGATGCGCGCGCGACAGGCCGACCCATTCGAGCAGCTGCGCCGCCCGCTCGCGCCGCTCGGCCGGCGTGCCGATGTGGTGGATCCTCAGCGGCTCGGTCAGGATGTCCTGCACCGACATGCGCGGGCTGAGCGCGCCGTAGGGGTCCTGAAACACGATCTGGGCGCGCCGGCGGAAGGCCTTGAGCGCCGCGCCCGAGAGTTGCGTCACGTCCTCGCGCAGGCCGTCTTGGCCGCGGAACTCGATGGTGCCGCCCGGGTCGGCGCGCTCGGCGCGCAGGATGACCTGGGCCACGGTGGTCTTGCCCGAGCCGGATTCGCCGACCAGCGCGAGCGTGCGGCCCCGCTCGATCTCCATATCGAAGTCCGCAAGCGCCCTGACCGGCGGGTTCGGCGGCCCGATCAGACGCGGCCGGCCGGGATAGGTCTTGGACAGTCCCTCGACCCGCATGATCGGGTCGCGCGACGGCGCGGCGCGCACGGGCCGGTCGTGCGGCACCTTGGGAGCGGCGGCCATCAGCCGCCGGGTGTAGGGGTGACCCGGCGTGTTCAGCACGTCGCGGGCGCTGCCAGATTCGACCAGACGGCCGCGCTTCAGCACGGCGACCCGGTCGGCCATGTTGGCGACCACGCCCAGATCGTGCGTGATCATGAGCACCGACATGCCGTGGCTGCGCTGCAGGCGGCGCAACAGATCGAGCACCTGCGCCTGCGTGGTGACGTCGAGCGCCGTGGTCGGCTCGTCGGCGATCACCAGCGCCGGACTGGCGACCATGGCCATGGCGATGACGGCACGCTGGCGCAGGCCGCCCGAGAGCTCGAACGGATAGGAGCGCCAGGCACGCTCGGGATCGGGAAAGCCGACCTCGCCGAAGACCTCGAGCACGCGGGCGCGGACCTTGCCGTCGATATGGTGAACGCGCAGCACCTCGGCGACCTGGTCGCCGACGCGATGCAGCGGCGACAGGGCGCTCATCGGTTCCTGGAAGATCATCGACAGCGTGCGGCCGCGCAGTTTGCGGTGGTGGCTGCGGCTCTGGTCGAACAGGTCGGTGACCTTGCCCTCGTGCCGAAACAGGGCACGCCCCCGGCACGACGCGGCTTTCGGCAAAAGGCCCATCAGCGCCTTGCCCGTCAGGGTCTTGCCCGAGCCGGACTCCCCCACCAGGGCGACTGTCTCGCCCCCGCCGATGCTGAAGCTGAGTCCGTCGACCACGGGCCGGTCCATTCCCGGCAAGGCAAAGCTGATCGAGAGATCCTCGACCGACAGCAGCGGCCCCTGATTCATGACTCTCCCCGGACTCTTACGCACACAATGGTTTAGGCCGCCAACAGGTGCAA
>NZ_JBZSYN010000191.1:0-32773 GCF_058622915.1 Thermohalobaculum sp.
CTGAATGAGGAGTTGCACATCACGCGCGCCATCGAGTCGGTGCAAGGCATCGCCGATCGGATTCTCGTCGTGGACTCCGGGTCCTCCGACCGGACGAGAGCGCTTGCCGAGGGGCTCGGCGCCGAGGTCTTGTCGCACCACTGGGTCAATCCCGCGCTCCAGTTCAACTGGGCGCTTACCCAGTTGCCGCCCGACACGGAATGGGTTCTGCGGCTCGACGCGGACGAGGTCGTCACGCCCGCCCTCGCGGACGAGATTTCCGCAGGACTCTCCTCTGTCGGCGAGGACGTCGATGGCGTCTTCGTGTCGCGGCGGATCAAGTTCCTGGGGCGCCCGATTCAGTATGGCGGCCTGTTCCCGATCCGCGTCCTGCGCCTGTTCCGCTACAGCCGGGCGCGGTGCGAGAACCGCTGGATGGACGAGCATATCAAGACCGAGGGCAAGACCCTGGCGTTCAAGGGGGAAATTCTCGACGACAACCTGAACTCGCTGACCTTCTGGATCCAGAAGCACAATACCTATGCAAGCCGCGAGGTCGTGGACATCCTGAATTTCGAGCACGGCTTTCTTCCCTACGAAACCGTTGCCAGTCTGCGCAGGTCGCAGCATCCCGGGCTGAAGCGGTGGCTGAAGGAGAAGATCTACAGCCGCCTTCCGGCCGGGTCCCGCGCCTTCGCCTATTTCTTCTATCGCTATATCCTGCGCCTGGGCTTTCTCGACGGGCGCGAAGGCATGGCTTTTCACGTCCTGCAGGGCTTGTGGTACCGGTTCCTGGTCGATGCCAAGCTCATCGAGGTCAGGAAGTACATGCGGGAAAACGACGTCGATGCCGTGACGGCCATCGACAAGGTCCTCGGCATCAAGGTCCGCTGACGCGCAGGCCGCGGCGCCGCCCGCCGCCGGAGACAACCAAGCCCTTGAAAGGATTGGTGGCGGGGGAGGGACTCGAACCCTCGACCTCAGGATTATGAGTCCTGCGCTCTAACCAGCTGAGCTACCCAGCCACGGCTGCGCCTTCTAAGCGCGGCCCCTGCCCTCGTCAAGCCGCCGGCGCGGGGGCCGGCAGCTGGCGCGCCCATCGCCGCTAGATCGTGCGCGCCAGCAGCTCGAGCCAGTTGCCGCGGCAGATCTTGGCGATCAGCGCCTCGCTATATCCCGCCTGGCGCATGGCGGCGACGAGGCGGGGCAGCCCCCCCACATCGCCGATCTCCGTGGGCAGCGTGCAGCCGTCGTAGTCCGAGCCCAGCGCCACGCCCTCCTCGCCCAGGATCGCCAGCATGTGATCGAGGTGGCGCAGCATGATCTCGATCGGCGTGTCCGGCTGATCCTGGCAATCCGCGCGCAAAAAGCTGACATTGAAGTTCAGCCCGACCACGCCGCCCGACTCGGCCACGGCGTGCAGCTGGTCGTCGGTCAGGTTGCGCGGACAGGGCGAGAGCGCGTGCGCGTTGGAATGCGTGGCCACCAGCGGCCGGCCGGTCAGCCGCGCCACGTCCCAGAAGCCGCCTTGGTTGAGGTGCGACAGGTCGACCATCACGCCCAGCGCCTCGCATTCGCGCACCAGCGCCCGGCCGGCATCGGTGAGGCCGGACTCCGCGTCGTGGCTCTCGTCGGCATAGATCGGCGCGCCCACGGCGAAGGCGTTCGGCCGCGACCACACCAGCCCCAGCGAGCGCAGCCCCGCCGCGTGCAGCACCTCGAGCGCGTCGAGACCGGTGTCGATGCACTCGGCGCCCTCGATATGCGGCAGGATGGCGATCCGCCCCCCGTCCATGGCGGTCTGCAGCTCGGCGGCCGAGCCGCACAGGGCCAGGTCGTCGGGCAACTCGCCCGCCAGCCGGCGCATGCGGGCAAACATCGCCAGCGTGAAGTCGAGCGCCGCCTGCCGCTCGACCGGCGCATAGCGGCGCGGGTCGCCGCGAGCGAAGCTCTGGATCTCGCCGTCCTCGATGGCCGGCGTGAACATGGCGAAGAAGCCGCCGGCAAAGCCCGCCTCGCGGGCGCGCGGCAAGTCGATGTCGAGCGTGCGCGCGCCCGCCGCGAAGTCCAGCGCCTTGCCGCGACGCGCCGCGCGCTCGAGCTTCAGGATGGTGTCGTTGTGGCCGTCGAAGACCGGGACCGCGCGTTCGTTCATGCCTCACTCCGCTTGCTCGGGCACATAGCCCATGCTGGCGCGCAACAGGCGCCGCGTGTAGTCCTCGCGCGGCTCCATGCGCCGCATCGCGGCGACGTCGAGCGTCTCGACCACGCGCCCGCCCTGCATCACCGCAATCTCCTCGCACATGTGCGCCACCACCGCCAGATCGTGGCTGACCAGAAGGAAGGTCAGCCCCCGCTCGGCGCGCAGGTCGGCCAGCAGGTTCAGCACCTCGGCCTGCACCGAGACGTCGAGCGCCGAGGTCGGCTCGTCCAAGAGCAGGATGCTCGGCTCGAGCATCAGGGCGCGCGCGATCGCCACCCGCTGGCGCTGCCCGCCCGAGAGCTGGTGCGGGTAGCGGAATCGGAAGGCGGGGCCGAGGCCGACGGCCCCGAGCGCCTCCTCGATGCGCTCCTCCACCCGGTCGAAGCGGTGCAGCACCAGGGGCTCGGACAGCGTGCGGTCCACCGTGTGGCGCGGGTGCAGCGAGGCATAGGGGTCCTGGAACACCATCTGCACGGTGCGATAGAAGGCGCGGTCGCGCCGGTGGCGCAAGAGCTCGCCGCGGACATGGATGGCGCCGCTCCAGTCGGTGATCAGCCCGGCGATGGCGCGCAGCACCGTGGTCTTGCCCGACCCGGACTCGCCCACCAGCCCGAACGAGCTCCCCTCGGGCACGCGAAACGAGACGCGGTCCACCGCGACGCTGCGCGCGGCGCCCTCGCCGAAGGCGACCGACAGGGTCTCGGCCCGGATCGCGTCAGAGATAGGCATCGATGCTAGCTTCCTCCATCCAGGCCGGGTCGCGGCGCATGACGCTCAGCCGAGCCTTGGGGTGGTCCAGCCGCGGCAGCGATTCCAGCAGCGCGCGCGTGTAGGGGTGCCGCGCCTCATTGAGCGCGCTGGCCTGGCAGGTCTCGACGATGCGCCCGCCATACATGATCAGCACCCGGTCGCAGAAGGTGGCCACCAGGTTCAGGTCGTGGCTGATGAAGATCAGCCCCATGCCGCGATCGCGCACCAGCCGGTCCATGATCTGCATGACGCTCATCTGCACGGTGACGTCGAGCGCCGAGGTCGGCTCGTCGGCGATCAGCAGGTCGGGGTCGGGCGCCAGCATCATGGCGATCATGATGCGCTGGCCCATGCCGCCCGAGACCTCGTGCGGGTAGAGCCCGGCCACCCGCCCGGGCTCGCGGATCTGCACCGCCTCGAGCATCTCCAGCATCCGCTCGCGCGCCTCGCCCCTCGGCGCGTCGGTGTGCAGACGGTAGGCCTCCATGATCTGGTCGCCGACGCTCATCACCGGGTTGAGCGAGAACTTCGGGTCCTGCATGACCATGGAGATGCGCTGCCCCCGGATGTGGCGCATCTGCTTTTCCGACAGCGCCATCAGGTCGGCGCCGTCGAACTCGACCCGCCGCGCCGTCACCTGGCCCGGCGGGCGCACCAGGCGCAGCACGGCGCGGCCGGTCATGGTCTTGCCCGAGCCGGACTCGCCAACGATGCCGACCCGCTCGCGCCCGACCGAGAACGACACCCCGCGCACCGCCTCGACCACGCCGCCGCTGCGCTTGGGGAATCGCACCGACAGGTCCTCGACGCGCAACAGGTCGCTCATTTGCCCGCCCGCTTGGGATCGAGCACGTCGCGCAGCCCGTCGCCCAACAGGTTGAAGCCGAGGCTGACGACGAAGATGGCCAGCCCGGGGATGGTCGCCACCCACCACTGGTCAAGGATGAACTTGCGCCCCGAGGAGATCATCGCCCCCCACTCGGGCAGCGGCGGCTGCGCGCCCAGTCCCAGAAAGCCCAGCCCCGCCGCGGTCAGGATGACCCCGGCCATGTCCAGCGTGGTGCGGATGATGATCGAGGAGACGCACAGCGGCCAGATATGGCCGACGATGATGCGCGCCGCGCCAGCCCCCTGCAGCCGGATCGCGGCGATGAAGTCGGCCGTGCGGATGGTCAGCGTCTCGGCCCGCGCGATGCGGGCATAGGGCGGCCAGGCGGTCAGCGCGATGGCCAGGATGGCGTTGTCGATCCCCGCCCCCAGCGCCGCGACGAAGGCGAGCGCCAGCACCAGCCTGGGGAAGGCGAGGAACACGTCGGTCAGGCGCATCAGCACGGCGTCGACCCAGCCGCCCAGATACCCCGCCGCCGTGCCCACCAAGAGCCCCGCCACCGGTGCGGTGACCGCCACCATGCCGACGATCACTAGCGTGACGCGCGAGCCATAGACGATGCGGCTCCAGATGTCGCGGCCCAGCTCGTCCGAGCCCAGCAGATAGCCGTGCGCGCCGGGGGGCAGCAGCCGCGCCTGCAGGTCCTGCGCCAGCGGGTCGTGGGTCGCGACGAGCGGCGCCGCCACGGCCATCAGCACCAGCGCCACGATGATCGCCAGCCCCAGCACCGCCAGCGGATTGGCCGAGAAGGTGAGCCAGCTCAGATAGAGCTGCGACAGCCGCGCCTGGCGGCGCGAGCGCGGCGCCTCCGTGCTCAGCCAGGCGCGCCAGCCTTCGGGTGCCGCGGCCCGCTCGCTCATCGCGCCCTCGGGTCGACCAGCCGGTAGAGCACGTCCGACAGCATGTTCAGCCCGACGAAGACGAAGCCCACCACCACCGTGCCCCCCAGCACCGCGTTCATGTCGGCCGAGAGCAGCGCGTTGGTGATGTACTGCCCCAGCCCGGGCCAGGCGAAGATGGTCTCGGTCAGCACCGAGCCCTCGAGCAGGTTGGCGTAGGACAGCGCCACCACGGTGATCAGCGGGATCATCACGTTGCCCAGCGCGTGGCGCCAGATCACGGCGCGCTCGCTCATGCCCTTGACGCGGGCGGTGGTGATGTACTCCTTGCCCATCTCCTCGAGCATGAAGCTGCGCGTCATGCGGCTGATATAGGCCAGCGAGTAGTAGCCCAGGATCGAGGCGGGCAGTACGATGTGGCTGACCGCGTTCCAGAAGATGGTCATGTTGCCGGCGATCAGGCTGTCCACCAGGATCATCCCGGTCACCTGCGGGATCATGTCCTGATAGAACACGTCGAGCCGGCCGGGCCCGGCGACCCAGCCCAGGATGCCGTAGAACAGCAAAAGCCCGATCAGCCCCAGCCAGAACACCGGCATGGAATAGCCGAACAGGCCGAACAGGCGCACCACGTGGTCGGGCCATCGGCCCTGGTTGACGCCGGCGATCACCCCCATCGGGATGCCAAGGATTACGCCGATGATGGTGCCGAGCGTGGCCAGCTCCAGCGTCGCGGGGAAGACGCGCAGGATATCCTGCGAGACCGGCCGCGCGGTCAGCAGCGACTTGCCGAAATTGCCCGTGAGCACGTCGCGCAGGTAGTAGCCGAACTGCACGACGACGGGCTTGTCGAGCCCCATCTGGTGGTAGACCTGCTGGTAGTAGGCCGGGCTCGCGCGCTCGCCGACCACGGCCAGCACCGGGTCGATCGGCATGACCCGGCCGATCACGAAGGTGACCATCAGCAGGCCCAGCATGGTCATGGCCATCGAGACGATGACCGTGCCCACGCCCTTGGCCCGACGCAAGAGCGGCGCGGTGAACCCGCGCCGCCCCGGTGCCTGGCTGACGACCTGCGTCATCCGGCTACTTCGTCACCGTCCAGTAATAGGCCGCGGTGATCGCAGCACCGGTGACGAAGCCCTTCACATTGTCCCGCCGCGCGGTCTGCTCGATCTTTTGGAACATGGGCGCGAAGGGCGCGACCTTCTGCCAGTCGCGCTGCAGGTCGAGATACATCTGCTTGCGCTTCTCGGTATTGGACTCCTCGACCGCCTCCTTGGTGCGCTTGGTGAACTCTGGGATGTTCCAGGCCACCCGCCAGGCCAGCTTGCCGGTGAGCTGGGCCGCGTCCGAGTTGTCGGGATTGCTGGCGAAGGTCGAGGCGTTGGTGTTCGGGTCGGGATAGTCCGGGCCCCAGGCGCCCACGTAGATGTCGAACTTGCGCGAGCGGTACTGCGCCAGGGTCTGCTTGCCCGTGCCCTGCTTGATGGTGGCATGGATGCCGGCCTTGGCGAAGGTGTTCTGCAGGCTCTGGGCAATCTCGACCCGCTCCTGCGCCGTGCGGGTGATGATCTGCACGTCGAAGCCGTTGCCTTCGCCCGCCTCCTTGAGCAGCTCTTTCGCCTTGTCGATGTTCAGCGAGTAGGGATTGTCCTTGAGCGCGCCGAGATAGGTCAGCGGCAGGAAGGACTGGTGCACCGTGTACTGGCCCTTGAGGAAGGAGTCCGCCATCCCCTTGTAGTCGGCCAGCCACTTCAGCGCCTCGCGCACCTTGGGCTTGGCCAGGATCGGGTTCTTCTGGCTCATCGAGAAGTACATGATCCGCCCGCGCAGGTCGGAATCCACGGCGATGCCCTTCTCGCCCTTGACCGCCTCGATATCGTCGGGGGTCAGGTTGCGCGCGATATCCACGTCACCGCGCTCCAAGAGCAGGCGCTGGGTGGCGGACTCGGCGATATGGCGCACCACCACGCGCTTCATGGCCGGCGCGCCGCGCCAGAAGCTGGGGTTGGCCTCCAGCGTGTAGCTCTCGTTCGGCTTCCAGTTCACCAGCTTGTAGGCGCCCGAACCCGCCGAGTGCGTCTTCAGCCAGCCATTGCCCCAGTCGCCGTTCTTCTCGTGGCTCTTCACCACCTTGGAATCGACGATGTAGGAGATCGTTGCGGTGAGGCAGTTGAGCACGAAGGACTGGGCGTACTTCTTGTCCGTGGTCAGCTGGAAGGTCATCTTGCCGGTGGCCTTCAGCGTGTGCTTCATGTTGCCCTTGTTCAGCCCGAACTGGGTCAGGATGAACGAGGGCGTCTTCTGCATCGCCACCGCACGCCTGAGCGAGAACTGCACGTCCTCAGCCGTCACCGGGTTGCCCGAGGTGAAGGTCATGCCCTTGCGGATGTGGAAGGTGAAGGTGCGGCCGTTGTCCGAGACCTCCCAGCTCTCGGCGATATCGGGCACGTAGCCTTTCGACAGATCGTGCGGGTCGAAGCTGACCAGCGACTCATAGAGGTTGTTGGCGATGTCCCCGCCCGAGAACTCGAAGCTCTCCTGCGGGTCGAGCGAGGTGATGTCGTCGATCCGGGTGGCGATCACCAGGATGTTCGACGGGGTCCTGGCCAGCGCCTGCGGCGCCGGCAGTGTGACCGGCGCGACCAGCGCGGCGGCAAACGCGGCCCCATAAACTCGTCGCATAAGGCCCATGGATGTTCCTCCTCTCTGTTGTTTGGCAAGGGTCACAGGCGGGCGCAGACCCCGTGCGCGCGGGCCGGGCCAGGCAGACTCGCTGCCCTCCTGGCGCCGCGCGTCAAGCGCGCATCTGCCGCATTGCGAACAACGGAAATCCCCTTGCGTGGCAGCCGTGCCGAGACCGCGGTCACGGCCAAGCGGTGGGATCGTGTGAGGATTTCAGGGCCGAGTCAAGAATCCGCGCGCCGGCCCGGAGGGCTCACAGCACGCTGCTGCTCAGCGGCGGCGGCTCGTAGCCCGGGGTGCGGGTGAGCAGCCGGTGCCACGCGCCGTCCGTCCCGCGGCAGGCCAGGCCATAGCGGGTGAGCGCCTTGCCCTCGACCGTGACATGCTCGACGAACTCGCGGCACCACTGCTGGTTCTGGCTGCGGTAGGTGCGGATCGGCGTGATCGACACGGTGCCGTCGAGCTTCTTGTCCGACATCGCCACCGCGACGCCGCTCACGGCGGTCTCCAGCGCCTTCTGCACCGTCCGCTTGGTGAGCGCGGCGATGCGCGCCTCGCGCTGCGCCATGGCCTGCTCGGCGCGGTGCTGCATCCACTGGTCGCCGGCAAACAGGATGGCGATCGCCGCCGCCGCGGGGCCGATCCAGCGCAGTGCCGCGTGCGCCACCGCCCGGCGCCGCCGCGCCGCGAGGCCCCGGCGCACGCACCGCGCCAGCGCCAGCGGCACCGGCGCCTCGAGCTCGGCGTCGAAGGCGGCCCGCGCCTCGTCGTCGACGCGGATGAAGGCCTCGAGCAGGGCGCGCGCCTGCCGGTCCCCGGCCAGATGCGCGCCGAGCCGTGCGGCCTCCTCGGCCGCGAGCTCCCGGTCGTGATAGGCGGAGACCCGCTCCGTCGTCAGCCCGTCCATGGCCTCAGTCGCTCCTCTCGATCGCCAGCCGCAGGGCCTCGCGCGCCCGCGCGATGCGGCTGGTCAGCGCGGCCACCGTCGAGCCGGTGATCTCGGCGGCCTCGCGATAGCTCAGGCCCTCGACCGCGATCAGCAAAAGCGCGGTGCGCTGGTCCTGCGGCAAGTCCGCGATCGCCGCGCTCACCGCCGCGAACTCGAGCCGCGCCACCACGGCACGCTCGCCGTCCATCGCGCGCTCGGCGGTGCCCCGGATGATCCCGTGCTTGGCGCCCCTGGTCGCCAGGTTGCGCACTTCGTTGCGCCACAGGTTGTGGGCGATGCGGTACATCCAGCTGTCGAGCCGCGTGCCCGGCTGCCACTTGTCGAGATGCACGATCGCCCGCTCGACCGTCGCCTGCGCCAGGTCGTCGGCGGCCGCCGACGAGCCGGTCAGGGTTCGGGCGAAGCGTCGCAGACGCGGCAGGAGAGCGATGATCTCCTTCTCGATCTGCGGTTCCACGCGGCATCCCTTGCCAAGGCCCTCCAAGCTGCTTGAAGCGATAACACCTCGGCACGGCAAATCGTGCAAAAAATGTGGCAACGGGTGGAAGACATGCGGGCGGCGAGTGTTCTCCTTGCGATGAAACCGCGACGCGAACCTCATCCGGCCCGCTACAACCGGGCAGTGCACCGGGCGCTGGGCGCCGCGGTGGCCCTGGTGTGCCTGCTCGGCCTCGCGTCCCGTGCGCCGGCCGCCGAGCCCGCCGGCCGCCTGCCCGATACCGCCGCGCTCCTCGGCATGCCTGCAACGATCCTCGCCCAGACGGCCCCCGCGCCCACCCCCGCGCCCGCCCCCGCCACCGCACAGCCCGGCGCGCAGTCCCCCGCACAGCCGAAGCCGAAGCCGCAACAGGGGGCGTCGGCGCCCTCCGCCACGGCGCCGCAGGCTGGCCAGGTCCCGCCGCCCGCGGTCGGGATGTTCAGCGGCAGTGCCAGGCCCGCGGGCCCGGACCTGACCGTCGAGCAGGAACGCGCCCTGATTTCGCGCGGATGGCAGTAGCGGCGCCGCGCCCTCCGCGCCTGCACCCGCCCTCGTCGCCCCGCACTGCGCTCCCCGCAACCGCCCGCTCTCGACCGCCCTCTCGCGACGATCCCGGTCCCGCGCCGCACAACGCATGATTGCTGATCCTGAGCGGTACTCTACCGCAGGGGACGAATATTTTTGGCAATTAGGGCGATTTCGTGGCTTTTTACAGTCTCAACGCTTTCGACTAACAGTTTTACTTCGCACCTCTTGACCCGCGTGCTAGGGTGCCTGTCGGTTTGGCTTGGCTCTTCCGAAAAGGGGGCGGAGGTTGCGCCTGGGTCGAACGATTGCTCCGGCGCAGAGCGACGTGAGCTAAGACCGGGACACGCTCCCCGACGCGCAGGCAACGGCGCGAGCTCGTCGCAGTGGGGAGGCACGGGATGCCACGGTCTGTGCGACCGCAGCCATCGGCGGGGAGACTGGCGCGTATTGCTTCCGTTGTATCGATCGTGATGCTGGTATCATCGGGGGTCCACCTGCTCTGCGACGGCGGCTTCGCGATCGGGCCGGCCGCGGCCCGCGCCGAGCCCACCGGCGGATCCCCCAATGGCAACATCGGCAACGGCAATGGCGGCGAGGTCAGCCAGGGCGAGTTCCCTGGCGAGAATCCCCGCGACAACCCCGGCGACAACCCCGGCGACAACCCCGAACCCGGCAATCCCGGCCGCAGTCACGACCACAGCGACGACATCGGCGGAGACACGGGCGGGGCCGACCCCGCCGGTCCCGCGCTGAGCAAGGCGCAAGAGCGCGCCGTCATCGCCAGGGGCTGGCAATGAGGCGGCTCAGGCAAATCCTCGGCTGCCTCGCCGTGCTCGCGGCGTTGCTGCCGGCCCGGGGCGCGCGCGCCGGGATGTCCGCCGAGGACAGCGCCGTGGGCTATGCGCTCGAGCACTTCGTCAGCGGCGGCTCGGCCACGCTGCGGGTCGGCGACACGGCCTACTCGGTCACGCCGCTGCGCACCTGGAAGAGCGTCAGCGGCCATTGGTGCCGCCGCTACCGGCTGGTGCTGACCGGGCCGGGCGCCGCGCCGCGGCGCAGCGAGGCAACGCGCTGCCGCCAGAACGGCGTGTGGATGAAGCTGCCCCGGAAGTAAGCGGCACCCCGCCGGCCCTGGCGCTCAGCCCGCGACCCGGCCCTCGGCCAGTGCCAGCCGCCGGCTGCCCAGCCGCGCCGCGTCCGCCATGTCGTGCGACACCACCAGCGTGGCCAGCCGGCGCGCATCGGTCAGCCGGCGCACCAGCGCGGCGATCTCGTCGCGGGTCTCGGCGTCGAGCGCGCTGAACGGCTCGTCCAGCAGCATCACCGGCTTGTCGCGCACCAGCGCGCGCGCCAGCGCCACCCGCTGGCGCTGCCCGCCCGAAAGCTGCCCGGGCATGCGCCGCTCATAGCCGGCGAGGTCCATCTCGGCCAGCACCTGTGCGACCCGCGTCCGCTCGGGCGCACCCGGCCGGCCGCGCGGGTCGAGCCCCAGCGCGATGTTCATGCCCACGTCGAGATGCTCGAACAGGTCGCCGGTCTGGAACAGCGCCGAGACCGGGCGGTGCGCCGGCGCGAGGCCGAGGATCGAGCTCCCCTGCCACAGGATGTCGCCCGCCTCGGGCTGCAGGAAGCCGCAGATCAGGTCGACCAGCGTCGACTTGCCCGAGCCGCTGGGCCCCGACAGCGTGACCACCTCGCCCGGCTCGATCGTCAGCGTGAAGGCGAAGGACGGCCCCCCCGGATAGGCGAAGCGCACCTCGTCAACGGCCAGCATCGCGCCCCCCGACCAGCCGCTCGATGCCGGCGAAGAAGACCAGGCTCAGCACCAGCAGCACCAGCGCCAGCGCCGCCGCCTCGCCGCTCTGGTAGGTGCCGCTCCTGAGATAGAGCAGCCAGGGCAGGGTGTGGAAGCTCTCCGAGCCGAACAGCGCGATCACGCCCAGATCGCCGACCGAGAGCGCCGCCGCCAGCGCCGCGGCGAAGCCCAGCTCGCGCCGGACCGCCGGGAACTCGACCAGCCGCAGCCGCGCCGCGCCGGCGATGCCCAGGCTGGCGCACAGCCGGTCGTAGCGCGCCCCGTTCTCGCCCAGCCGCCCCTGGATCGCCCGCACCGCGAAAGGCAGCGACAACAGCACGTTCGCCGCCAGCACCAGCACCGGCGCCAGCGCGAAGGCGTCCGCGATGCCCCTGAGCAGCAGGAACATGCCGACGCCGAACACGATCGCCGGCACCGCGAGGTAGATGGTCGAGGCCAGGTCCAGCAGTGCCACGGCCCAGGGCCGACCGCCCAGCCGCGTCGGCAGCGCCAGCGTGCGCCGCGCCTCGGCGATCGCCCAGGCCAGCGCGCAGGTGACGGCACACGAGACCAGCGCGATCGCCACGCTCGCGGCCAGCGCGCCCGGGAAGGCCGGGTCGCGCGGCAGCGCGAGCAGCGCGGGGCGCA
Organism: Thermohalobaculum sp.; assembly: GCF_058622915.1. NCBI lineage: Bacteria > Pseudomonadati > Pseudomonadota > Alphaproteobacteria > Rhodobacterales > Paracoccaceae > Thermohalobaculum > Thermohalobaculum sp. The sequence goes on from NZ_JBZSYN010000191.1 coordinate 11,747, forward strand.
GCCCGCCCAGCACGATCGCCGCCAGCGGCGCCGCCACCACGCCCGCGGCCGCCAGCGCGGCGACGGCGTCGCCCACCTGTGCCGCGCGCGCGTCCCGGTCGGGCCGGATGCGCCCGCCCAGCCCCGCGCTGCCACCCCCCGACGACCACTCGGCGGGGAATCGCGCCAGCACGATGAGCACGGCGGCGCAGCACACCAGCTGCAACAGGCTCAGCGCCGCCGCGCGGCCAAGGTCGAAGTCGAGCCGTGCCGCCTCGTAGATCGCCACCTCCAGCGTGCTCGCCGCCGGACCGCCGCCCAGCATGAGCACCAGCGCGAACGAGGTGAAGCACAAGAGGAACACCAGCCCGCAGGCGCCCGGCGCCACGCGCCGGATCGCCGGCCACTCGACGAAGCGCCAGACCTCGCGCCCGGCGAGGCCGAGCTGGGCGGCGAGCCGCCAGCGCCCGTCGGGGATCGCCGCCAGCGCCGCGTGGAAGATGCGCGCCATCAAGGGCGCGTTGAAGAAGACATGCGCCAGCAGCACGCCGGGCAGCCCGTAGAGCGCCCCGCCCGGCCCCGGCAGGCCCAGCGCCGCGGTGGCCTGCGCCACCCAGCCGGCACGCCCCCACACCGCCACGATGCCCAGCGCAGCCACCGTCGTCGGCATCACCAGCGCCAGCGCACCGACGAGGTTGAGCACCCGCGCGCCGCGCGGCCCCGTGCGCCGGTGCACGGCGCGCGCGATCGCCAGCCCCAGCACGAGCGAAAGCACGGTCGACAGCGTCGCCTGCTCGAAGGTGAACACGACGACCCCGCGCACGTAGGCGTCATGCACCAGCGCCGGCAGGTCGACGCCGCCGGCGCGCACGCCCACCGCCCCGATCGCCGCCCCGGCCAGCCCCACCGCCACAAGCGCGGCGGCGAAGCCAGGGCCGAGGCGCGCCGCACTCACCGGCCCATCACGTCCAGCCATTCGTTGATCCAGGCCTTGCGGTGTTTGGCCGCGACGTCCGGCGCGAAATAGAGCGTCTTGTCGGGCTGGATCAGGGTCTTGAAGGCGGCGGGCAGGGTGACCTGCGGGTTGACCGGGTACATCCAGTTGGTGGTCGGGATCACCGCCTGCGCCTCGGGCCCGATCAGGTAGGCGATGAACCGCCGCGCCAGCGCGCGGTGCTTCGAGGCCTTGGTCACCGCGGCCAGCTCCATCTGCAGGTAGTGCCCCTCCTTGAACTTGGCGGCGTGGATGTCGTGCCGGTTCTCCTCGATGATATGGTAGGCGGGCGAGGTGGTGTAGCTCAGCACCATGTCGGCCTCGCCCTTGAGGAACAGCGAATAGCTGTCCCACCAGCTCTTGGTCACGGTGAGGATGCGCGGCTTCAGCCGCCGCCAGTAGTCCGGCGCCTTGTCGCCATAGACCTTGCGCACCCACATCAGCAGGCCCAGCCCCGGCGTGGCCGAGCGCGGGTCCTGGATGGCGATCTTGAGATTCTTCGCCGCCGCCAGCTGCGCGAACGAGTGCGGCGGATGCTTGAGCCGCTTGTCGCTGTAGACGAAGGCGAAGTAGCCCCAGTCGAAGGGCGCCAGCACCGGGTCGTGCCAGGGGATCGGCAGCTTCAGGGCGCTCAGGTCGGCGCCGTGATCGACGAACAGGCCCGAGGCGCGCGCGTCGCCCGCGAGGTTGACGTCGAGGCCGAGCAGCACGTCCGCCTCGGTCGACGCGCCCTCCAGCCGGATGCGGTTGAAGGCGCCGATCGAGCTGTCGAGGCCGACGAACTTCACGACGCAGTCGCATGTCGCCTCGAAGCCCTTCTTGATGGCCGGGCCGGGGCCGTAATCGGAGGCGAAGCTGTCATAGGTATAGACGGTGAGCACCGGCTTGCTGGCCTGCTGGGCCAGGGCCGGCGCGGCGAGGCCGACGGCGAGCGCCGCGGCGGCGAGGAGTATCGGGAATCTCATGGCACGTCCCTTCTTTGCGGAACGGCGAGGGGTGGGGAGATCGTGGCCGGGTGGCCGGTGTCTCTTCCCTCCGCCAGTACGACCTGGGTCAGGTTCAGCGGGTGCATCTCAGCCCGAGGGAAAGACCCCAGGGGCGCCCCGAGAGAACGCCCGCAGCATATGGCGGCGCCGCGCGAATGCAAGCCCGCGCTGCCCGGACCCGGTCGGTTTGGCTCAGAGAACGATGTAGGTGGCCACCCCGGTGGCGCCGACCCCGGCGCCGAGGAACCCGCTGGCCAGGACGTCGATCCAGTGCACCTGGAAATAGGCTTCGGCCAGCGCCCCCGACACGCCGGGCGGCATCGAGCCGCCGCGCACCACGTGGTGCTTGATCGCGTTCGCCTCGCGGCGCAGCCGCAGCGCCCGCTTCTCGGCGAACACCCGGCAGATGCCCCAGGCGGCGATGCAGCCAAGCCCGCCGACCATCAGCGAAAGGGCCAGAAGAGGGTCGTTCATGGCCGTCCTCGAGATTTCCCTCCGCGCCGGAATATAGCCGATTCCGCGCCCCGAGTCTCGCGCGAGTGGCATCCGCCGCCGCGCTAACGCGCTGTTAACCATAATCCCACAGCCTCGGGGCGTCAGCGTCGGAGGCCCCTATGGGATGTCCTGGCCGGTCGGCCGTCCTCAGTCTCGCGTGCATCAGTCTCGGCCTCCTCTCCGCCCCCCCCGCGGCGGCCGGCGCCTGGACCCGCGCCCCGGGCGAGGGCCTGGTGATCGCCACCACCGGGCGCCGGGTCGCCCCGGTCGGCTCGCTCGCGGGGGGGCCGGTCGACTCCGACCGGAACATCTCGCAGATCTACCTGGAATACGGGCTGATCGAGGGGCTCACCGTCGGGGCCAAGCTCTATGTCGAGCTCTCCGCCAGCGACCTGCGCGCCAGCTCCGCCTCGCTCGGCGGCTTCCTGCGCAAGCGCGTGTGGCGCGACGGCCATGGCGGCGTGGCGTCGATCGAGGCCGGCTATGCCCACCCGATCGAGGACTGGATCGGCAACGGCCTGGAATACGCCGACCCCGGCGCCGTGCCCGAGGCGCATTTCGCCGGGCTCTACGGCCACGGCTGGGGCGGCGGCTGGGGCAACGCCTTCGTCTCCACCGGCGCCGCCTATTACTGGCGCGGCGAGGGGCTGGCCGACGAGCTGCGCGCCGAGATCACCGGCGGCTACTCGCCGTGGCGGCACTGGTCGGGCATGCTCAGCCTCTACGGCCTCTATCCGCTGGCGGGCGGCACCGACCCGTCCTTCAAGCTCGCGCCCTCCATCGCTTACAGCTTCCGGCTCTCCAAGGATGACGCCAAGGATGACGCCAAGCCCGATGCCAAGGCGGGTGCGAAGGCGCGACCGCGCACCATCCAGATCGGCCTCAGCTACGACCTGCTGAAGCCCGGCGACGGGCTGGGCTTCTCGCTCAGCCTGTGGCAGCCCTTCTGAGATGATCGCGCGCGGTGCGGCGAAGGCCCGGCACGCGCGGAGCGGCTCCCCCGGTCCTCCCCCCCGCCCCGGCGGCGCCACCCATCGCGCTCTTCCGCCGTCGCGGAACTGCGCCTATGGTCGGCGGCGGAGCACGCATCACGGGACCCGCGCCATGTCGACCGAGATCACCGACCCGGAGGTCCTCGCCTTCATCGAGCGCACCGCCGCCTTCTACCCCGAAGGCAAGGCCGCCCTGACGCTCGCCCAACGCCGGCAGCGCTACGAGGAGATGGCCGCCAGCTTCGGTCAGCCGCGCCCCGAGGGCCTCACTGTGAGCGACGAGACCGTGCCCGGCCCCGGCGGCCCGCTGCGCCTGCGCCGCTACCGGCCGGAGGGGGCCGGGCCCGTCACGGTGGTCTATTTCCACGGCGGCGGCTACGTGCTCGGCGGGCTCGACAGCCACGACGATATCTGCGCCGAGATCGCCGCGCGCACCGGCTGCCCGGTCATCGCAGTGGACTACCGGCTCTGCCCCGAAAACCCCCACCCCGCGTCCTACGACGACGCGCTCGCGGCCACCCGCGCGGTACTCGCCGGGGGCCCCGCCGTCCTGTGCGGCGACAGCGCGGGGGCCAACCTCGCCGCGGCGGTCGCCCTGGCACAGAAGGGCGCGCCGATACGCGGCCAGGTGCTGATCTATCCCTGTCTCGGCGGCAACCGCATCGGGCTCGCCTCCTACAGCGAGAACGCCGAGGCGCCGATGCTGACCGCCGCCGAGATGGACGCCTACGACCGGCTGCGCGCCGGCGGCCCGCCGCCCGATGACGACCCCAGCTTCTACCCGCTGGCGGCCGAGGATCTCTCGGGCGTCGCGCCGTGCTTCATCTCGGTGGCCGGCTGCGACCCGCTGCGCGACGACGGGCCGGAATACGACCGCCGGCTGGTCGGCGTCGGGGTCGAGGCCTATTGCGCCGTCGAGCCGCAGTTGCCGCACGGCCACCTGCGCGCCCGGCACGCCTCGCATCGCGCCGCGGACGCCTTCGACCGCATCGTCGAGGCGATTGCCGACTTCGCCGGGCGCTAGCGCCCCCCGGGCCGGGGCCAAGGCGACCTCAGGCCGCCTGGGCCCCGCGCAGCGTGCGGTCGAGCGCGCCGGTGAACTTGGCCACGATCTCGTCCACATGCGCGTCGTTGATGATATAGGGCGGCGCGATCAGCGCGTGGTCGCCCGCGTGGCCGTCGATCGTGCCGCTCATCGGATAGACCATCAGCCCGTCGTCGAAGCAGGCCCGCTTCAGCTTGGCGGCCACGCCCGCTGCCGGGTCGAAGGGCGCCTTGGTCTCCTTGTCGGCGACGAACTCGACGCCCATGAACAGGCCCCTGCCCCGCACGTCGCCCACATGCGGGTGCTGGCCCAGCGCCGATTCGAGCGCCGATTTCAGCGTCTCGCCCATGGCGCGCACATTCGGCAGCAGCTCGGGGATCCGGCCCATCACCGCAACGCCCGCGGCGCAGGCCGCCGGGTGGCCCAGATAGGTGTGCCCGTGCTGGAAGAAGCCCGAGCCCTGCTCGATGGTGCGGTAGATCTCGCCCGTGCACAGCATCGCCCCGATCGGCTGGATGCCTGCGCCCAGCCCCTTGGCGATGCACACGATGTCGGGCGCGATGCCCTCGGCCTCCGAGGCGAACAGCGTGCCGGTGCGGCCCATGCCGCACATCACCTCGTCGAGGATCAGCAGGATGCCGTGCGCGTCGCAGATCTCGCGGATGCGCTTGAAATAACCGGGCGCGGCCGGCACGGCGCCCATGGTGGCGCCGACCACCGGTTCGGCGATGAAGGCGGCCACCGTCTCGGGGCCGAGCTCGCGCACCTTCTCGTCGAGCTGGTCCGCAACCCGCCGCCCGTAGGCCTCGGGGCTCTCGCCCTCGGCGCCCCAGCGCCAGTAGTGGCAGGGGTCGATATGGTGCATCGCGGGCACCAGCAGCGGCTCGAACTGTGCCCGGCGCCAGCGGTTGCCGCCGGCCGAGAGCGCGCCCAGCGTGTTGCCGTGATAGCTCTGCCAGCGCGCGATGACGTGGCGGCGCGCGCCCTCGCCGCGCTCGGTGAAGACCTGCCGCGCCAGCTTGATCGCCGCCTCGATCGCCTCCGAGCCGCCGGAGACGAAGTAGACCCGCTCGATCCCCGCCGGCGCCCGCTCGATCAGCATGTCGGCCAGCCGCTCGGCCGGCTCGGAAGTGAAGAACGAGGTGTGCGCGTAGGGAATCGCGTCGAGCTGCGCCTTTACCGCCTCGGTGATCTCGCTGGCCGAGTGGCCGAGGCAGGACACCGCGGCACCGCTGGATGCGTCGAGATAGCGCTTGCCGGCGGTGTCAATCAGATACGGCCCGTCGCCCCCGGCGGCGGTGGGAAGCCGCGCCTTGGTATGGCGCGGGAAGACATGGCTCATGGTCGGGCTCCTTGGGGTCGGACTCCTCGGGGTCGGGCTCGTTCTCGCCGGCCGCGGCGAGGCGGCGCGGCCAGCATGTCCCTGGACGCGGCGGCGCGCAATACCTGCGCAAGGCGCGGTATCTAAATACGCTGTACTCTTATATGTCTTATATAAGACATATAAGAGTTAACGGGCCGGATTCGGGCCCCAAAGCCCGCTTGACAACCGCCCGCCCGGCGCCGAGCGTCGACCGCCGAAGCGGCGCGGGGTTAGCGGATGACGACAGCAGCGGGGAGGGGCTGAGGCGATGCTCGGCGCGCTCGGCTGGATCGGTGCGCGGGCGCGCTGGTTCCTCGCCATCGGCGTCGTGGTGGCGACCGCGCTGCCCGCGGTCAGCGCCTTCCTGCGCCCGTTCCTGCCGGGCCTCGTGGCGCTGATCTTCTGCATCGCCATGGTCCGGCTCGACCTCGCCAGCCTGGCGCGGCGGGCAGCGCGGCCGCGGCGGCTGGCGGCGCTGACACTGTGGACCCTGGGCATGGCGGTGGCGACGCCGGCACTGGCCTGGGCGGGGGCGCGGGCCGCCGGCATGGCCCAGGCGCATGTGGCGGCGCTGACCTACACCTTTGCAGCGCCGCCGATCACCTCGGCCGCCGCGCTCAGCCTGATCCTGGGGCTCGATGCCGGCTTCGCGCTCGAACTCAGCGTCTTCGCCAGCCTGGCCACGCCGCTGATCGGGCCGGCGGTGACCAAGCTGCTGCTCGGCGCCGCGGTGCCGCTCGACGTGGGCCCGCTGATGCTGCGCATCGCCGCGATGATCGCGGCCGGCTGGGCGGCGGCGCTGCTGCTGCGCCGGCTGGTCGGCCCGGCCGTGATCGAGCGCCACCACGCCGCCTTCGACGGCGTCGCCGCGGTCGTGCTGGTGCTGTTCGTGATCCCCCTCTACGACGGCTTCTGGCAGGTGGTCGGCGCCATGCCGGGCTACGCGCTGGGCACGCTCGTCCTCGCGCTCGGCGCGAATTTCGGCGTGCAGGCGGCGCTTGCCGCCCTGCTCCGGCCCGCCGCCGCGCCGGGGGTCGCGGGGGCGGCCGCGCTGATGTGGGGCAACCGCAACGTCTCGCTCTACCTCGCGGCACTGCCGCCCGATCCGGTTTTCGGCCTGTTCGTCGCCTTCTACCAGTTCCCGATGCTGCTCACGCCCGTGGTGATGGGCCGCCTTTTGAAGGGGCGCGGGGGCCATTAGCCCGCACCGTGGCGACGGCGGCTGCGACGGACCGCCCTGTCTTGCGATACCGGCGGCAAGGACTCGCCGATTCCGTTTCCCCGATTGCACGGGTATCGTGCCGGCGAATCCCGTGAGGAGGACGCGATGTTTGAGCTGACAGACGAGAGGCGCGCGCTATGCGAGCGCGCGCGGGCGCTGGCCCGGGGCGTGTTGCGCGACCGCGCCGCCGAGATCGACCGGGCCGAGACCTACCCGTGGGAAAACGTCACGGCGCTGCGCGAGGCCGGCTTCGTCGGCATGACCATCCCGCGCGCGTTGGGCGGCCAGGGCCGCGACTTCCTCGACGCCGCGCTGGTGGTCGAGGAGGTGGCGAAAGCCTGCGGCGTGACCGCGCGCATCGTCGTCGAGACCAACATGGGCGGCATCGCCGCGGTGATGGTCTATGGCAGCGAGGAGCAGAAGCGACTGGCCGCCGGGCTGGTTCTGGAGGGCGACAAGCCCGCGATCTGCATCACCGAGCCGGCGGCGGGGTCGGCGGCGACCGAGATGACCACCACGGCGCGGCGCGTGCCCGGCGGCTGGGTGCTGAACGGCCGCAAGCACTGGATCACCGGGGCCGGGGTCTCGCGCCTGCACCTGATCTTCGCGCGCATGGTCGAGGACGGCGCCGAGCGCGGCATCGGCGGCTTCCTCGCCGTGCGCGGCGAGGCCGAGGGGCTGACGGTAGGCGCACGCGAGCCCACCATGGGCCTGCGCGGCATCCCGGAGGCCGAGATCGTGCTCGAGGAGCTGTTCGTGCCCGACGCCATGGCGCTGGTGCCCGGCGGCGAGCCGGCGCGCGCCTTCGCCCGCCTGATGGCGGCCTACAACAGCCAGCGCGTCGGCGCCGCGGCGGTGGCGCTGGGCATCGCCGAGGGCGCCTTCGACCTGGCGCTCGCCTATGTGCAGGAGCGCGAGCAGTTCGGCCGACCGATCGCCGAGTTCCAGGGCCTGCAGTGGATGCTGGCCGACATGTCGGTGGGACTGGCCGCGGCGCAGGCGCTGGTGTGGAAGGCGGCGGCGAGCGCGCAAGGGGACGGCTCGTCGGGCGGCTTCCCCGACCGCTTCCTGGCGGCGCAGGCCAAGATCCTGGCGGCCGAGACCGCGGTCAAGGTGACCAACGACGCGCTGCAGCTGCACGGCGCCGCCGGCTACACGCGGCGCAACCCGATCGAGCGCATGGTGCGCGACGCGCGCATGTTCACCATCGGCGGCGGCACGGCGCAGGTGCTGCGCACCCAGGTGGCCGCCCGGCTTCTCGGCCGCAAGCTGCCGCAGACGCGGGACGGCTATCCGGGGCCGGCCGACGGGCGCCGCAGCCTGGCGCCCGCCTAGGGCGCACGGAGGCCGGTCGGGGCCGGCAGCCCGCGACCCGATCCGGATCGCGGCGGCCAAGATGGTCAGGGCCCGCGCCCGGCGCGGCGCGCGCCACCGATCTTCCGGCGCCACCTGTCCCGATTTGGGCCAGACAGGTCTGATTTGGCGCATCCGGTTGCAATTGCCGCACACTCCGCGCAGCAATATGGTCGTCGACAGTCGAGTTTTGGCCCGTGCCGCGACGGCGGGGCCGGGTTTGGGGGGTGCATGCGCCGGCACTGGCTGAGTCTTGCCGTGGCTGCGGCTGCCTGGACGGTCGCCGGCGCCGGCGGCAACGATGTCATTTCGCGGCTTCTCGACACGCCGGCCGCGCAGATCGACAGCCGGCTGCCGATGCAACCCCTGGGCCGGTGGCTCGGCTCGCAGCTGCCGCCCGGGGCGACGCCGGTGTTTCAGACCGGGCCCTGCCGCGACCGGGCCGGGACCTGCGTGAGGATCAGGGTCGACATCGTGAGTCGCGCGCGCGTGCTGCGGCTCGACTACGCGGTCGACCCGCCGCGCTTCCTCGGCGGCACGGTGGAGGCGCCCGACGGCGCGACGCCACAGGCGATCCAGAGCCTCGCCGCGCTGCCCCGGCGCCTGGCCGCGCCGATGCGCCCGAACCCGCTCGACTGCCCCCACAACACGCGCAACATGCTGCGCGACACCTCGGACGCCGTGCAGGAGTGGTGCATCGACAACGCCGGCCGCAGGCAAGGCCCGGCGCGAAGCTGGTACAGCACCGGGCGCTACCTCATGTGGCGGGGCCGGTACCAAGACGACAAGCGCGCCGGACTGTGGACCCTGTGCGACCGTTCCGAGCGCTGCCGCACCCGGCCCTATCCCTGAGCCGCCGCGCCATACTCTCAATCCGGCCGCTCAGGCCGCCCGGTCGGCGCGCGCGGGGGGTGCGCCTGTCCGCTCGCACTCGTGCTTGACGAGGCGGCGGGTGGTGACGGCGACCCGACCGACGCAGTCGCGCGTCCCGGCGAGCAGCGCGCGCGTCTCGGCGTCGAGGCGCTGGCCGTTGGCGAGCAGGTATTGCTCGAGCGCGAAGGCGACGTTCTCGAGCGGCATCTGCACCGCGCTCATGACCTCGCCGAAACGGTCCGGATCGACCTCCTGCCGGGGAAAGCTCGCCATGTCTGCCTCGTCGTGTTTCGTTTTCGCTTGTCGCGCCCTTGCCGTCGGGATCGCTGCCCTGCCCGTGCCGACGACCTTGGATCTGGCCGGTTAAGGCAATCTGAATACGAGATGTTGAAGCCGTCCCAAATCGAGGCAATTTTGTGTAAAATTGCGCGATGTTTCGCAAACGTTCCGGCGGCGCTCCCCGGAACCGAGCGGGAGGGACGCGCATCCGCACGCAGGTCGCGATCATCGGCGCCGGGCCGGCCGGGCTGCTGCTGGCGCAGCTTCTCGACCTTGCCGGCATCGACTCGGTCGTGCTCGAGCGCCACAGCCGGGCGCATGTCGAGGCGCGGATCCGCGCCGGCGTGCTGGAGGACCAGTTCCAGGCGCTGCTGCGCCAGGCCGGCGTGGGCGCGCGCATGGACGCGCACGGCCAGACCCATGCCGGCCTCGCCATCGCCCACGGCGAGCGCAGCCTGCGCATCGACCTCGCGGCCCTGACCGGGCGCAGCGTCTGCATCTGGGGCCAGACCGAGGTGACGCGCGACCTGTTCGAGGCGCGCGCGGCACGCGGCAACCCGGTGCTCGACGAGGCCGAGGACGTGGCGCTGCACGACCTCGACGGCACGCGGCCCCGCGTCAGCTACCGCCGCCACGGCGCCGAGGCCCGCGTCGAGTGCGACTTCGTCGCCGGCTGCGACGGCTTCCACGGCGTCAGCCGGGGCGCCATCCCGCGGGCACGGCTCGCAGTGCGCGAGCTGGTCTATCCGTTCGGCTGGCTCGGGGTGCTGTCCGAGACGCCGCCGGTCAGCCCCGAGCTGATCTACTCGGCCCACGCGCGCGGCTTCGCGCTGTGCTCGATGCGCTCCGCGACATTAAGCCGCTACTACGTGCAGGTGCCCGACGCCACCGAGCCGGCGGACTGGCCGGACGCGCGGTTCTGGGACGAGCTCAGGGCGCGCCTGCCGGCCGAGGCGGCAGCACGGCTGGTCACCGGGCCCTCGATCGAGAAGTCGGTGGCGCCGCTGCGCAGCTTCGTCGCCCGGCCGCTGCGCCACGGGCGGCTGTTCCTGGCCGGCGACGCGGCGCATATCGTGCCGCCGACCGGGGCCAAGGGGCTGAACCTGGCGGGCTCGGACGTGCATTACCTCTCGGACGCGCTGATTGCCTTCTACCGCGCGGGCGACGCGCGCGCGCTCGCGTCCTATTCCGAGCGGGCGCTGGCGCGGGTGTGGAAGGCGCAGCGCTTCACCTGGTGGATGACGCGGCTGCTGCACCGCTTCGACGGGGAAGAGCCGTTCGAAGAGCGGCTCAGACAGGCCGAGTTCGACTATCTCGCCGGCTCGCGCGCCGCGCAGGAGGTGCTGGCCGAGAACTATGTCGGCCTGCCCTACTAGGCCGCCCGCGCGGCCATTGGGGCGCAGCGGCGGTTTTTCGCAGCGTGGAACAGGCGCGTCCGATTGTGTTTGCCCTGCGCGGGCGGTCTGATAGATTTACCACCCTTGCAGAAGGGGCCGCGCCTTACAGTGCGGTGTTCGTTGGTGTACTGGTGCGAGAGGTCCCGCGGCGGGGCTGACCCGCACTCCGCCAGGGGGCAAGCCGGGTCTGGTGGCAACGCGCAGCCGCCGGGCCGCGAACGGTTCCGACGCTGCGTGCAACGGGAGGAGATCATGAAGGACACCGTAGCTACCACCGAGCAAAAGAAGACCGCCTCGCGGCGGCAATTCCTCAAGGGCGGCCTGGCCGCCGGGGCCGCCGCGGCAACGCTGGCCGCGCCCCAGGTCAGCCGCGCGCAGACCACGAAGCTGAAGATGCAGGGCGCCTGGCCGGCCTCGAACATCTTCTCCGACTGGGCGCGGCAGTATGTCGACCGTGTCAACCAGATGTCGGGCGGCCGGCTGAAGGTGGAGTACCTGCCCGCCGGCGCGGTCGTGAAGGCGTTCCAGATCCAGGACGCGGTGAACGACGGCGTGCTCGACGGCGGCCACCAGGTCTGCGCCTACTGGTACGGCAAGAACAAGGCGGCGTCGCTGTTCGGCACCGGCCCGGTCTACGGCGTGAACGGCAACCAGATGCTCGCCTGGGTGAGCAACGGCGGCGGCCAGGCGCTCTATGACGAGCTGGTGCAGAAAATCCTGGGCCTGAACCTGGTCGGCTGGTTCGCCATGCCCTGTGCCACCCAGCCTCTGGGCTGGTTCAACAAGGAGGTGAACACCGCCGCCGACATGAAGGGGCTGAAGTACCGCACCGTCGGGCTCGCCACCGATGTCTTCGAGGCGATGGGCGTGAACGTCACCCAGCTTCCGGGCGGCGAGATCGTGCCGGCGCTGCAGCGCGGCGTGATCGAGGCCTTCGAGTTCAACAACCCGACCTCGGACATGCAGTTCGGCGCCCAGGACGTGGCCAAGTACTACTACCTGTCGTCCTACCACCAGGCCAACGAGTTCATCGAGATCATCTGGAACAAGGATGTCTACCAGGGCCTGTCGAAGGAGGAGCAGGCGATCCTCAGGTACACCTGCGAGGCCGCCGCCACCGCCAACTACGGCCTGACCATGGACGACTGCTCGCACGACCTGCAGAAGCTGATCAAGGGCGGCACCATCGTCAAGCGCACCAGCAAGTCGATCCTCCAGGCGCAGCTCAAAGCTTGGGACAAGGTCGTGGCGAAGCTGAGCTCCGATCCCTTCTTCAAGAAGGTGATCGAGAGCCAGCGGGCCTGGGGCGAGCGGGTCGGCTACTACATGATCATGAACCAGTGCGACTACGGGCTCGCCTACAACCACTACTGGCCGGGCAAGCTTCCCAAAGAGCTCATCTGAGCCGGCCGCACCGCCGCCGGGGGCTCACCCCCCGGCGGCGTTTCTTTGAGCCCGGGGGATCACCGTGGAAGCCACCATTCGCTTTATCGACGCGTTCAGCGCGCGGGTCGGCAAGGCCTTCGCCTGGTGCATCGTGATCATGACCTTCGGCATGGGCTTCGAGGTGTTCTCGCGATACCTCTTCAACGCGCCCACCGGCTGGTCCTATGACCTCAGCTACATGATGTACGGCACGCTGTTCATGATGGGCGGCGCCTACACCCTGTCGCACAGCGCGCATGTGCGCGCGGATTTCCTCTATCGGCTGTGGCGTCCGCGCACCCAGGCCGCGGTCGAGCTGACGCTCTATTTCATCTTCTTCCTGCCGGCGATGCTGGCTCTCACCTTCTCCGGCTGGAAATACGCCTCGCGCTCGCTGCGCTACCAGGAGGTCAGCGTGATGAGCCCGGCGAACGTGCCGATCTTCCAGTTCAAGCTGATCCTCGTGGCCGCCGGCGTGCTGATGCTGTTCCAGGGCGTCGCCCAGGTGCTGCGCTGCATCTACTGCCTGCGCACGGGCGAGTGGATCAAGGCCGAGGAGGACGTGCTCGAGATGGAGGAGGAGCTGGTCAAGGCGGCGCACTCGGGCGAGAAACCGGTCGCAGATGTGGGTGAGGGAGACGACCGGTCATGACCGATCCGCAGGTCGCCATCATGATGCTGGGCGTGTTCGTCGTCAGCATCTTCCTCGGCTTCCCGATTTCCTTCACCCTCATGGGCATGGGGCTCATGTTCGGGTACTACGCCTATTACGATCCCGAGCGGGCCTGGCGTTCCTACGAGCACGCCCTCGCCCACCATGCCGATACCTGGACGGTGTGGCACGAATGGGCCCAGGGGTTCCTGAACAACCGGATCTTCGACCTGTTCGTGAACCAGACCTACTCGGTCATGTCGAACGACGTGCTGACGGCGGTGCCGCTGTTCCTGTTCATGGGCTACATCGTCGAGCGCGCCAACATCGTCGAGCGCCTGTTCGACACGCTCTATATCTCGGCGCGCCGGATGCCCGGCGCCATGGCCGTGGCGGCGCTGATCACCTGCGCGCTGTTCGCCACCGCCACCGGCATCATCGGCGCCGTGGTCACGCTGATGGGCCTGCTGGCCTTCCCCGCCATGCTGAAGGCGCGCTACGAGACCAGCTTCGCCTCGGGCGTGATCTGCGCCGGCGGCTGCCTCGGCATCCTGATTCCGCCCTCGATCATGCTGATCGTCTATGCGGCGACCTCGAACACCTCAATCGTCCGGCTCTATGCAGGGGCGATGATCCCGGGCTTCATGCTGGCGGGGCTCTACATCCTCTACGTGGTCGGGCGCGCCTGGCTCAATCCGAAGCTGGCGCCGAAGCCGCCCGAGGAGCTGACCGAGGGCGTCACCACCGGCATGATCATCGTGCGCCTGCTGACCTCGTTCTTTCCCTTGGCGGTGCTGATCCTCTCCGTGCTGGGCGCCATCCTGTTCGGGCTGGCGACGCCGACCGAGGCCGCCTCGGTGGGTGCGCTCGGCGGGCTGGTTCTGGCCATCGCCTACCGGGCGCTGACCTGGGACCGGCTGCGCGAGTCGGTCTACCTCACGGTGCGCACCTCGGCGATGGTCTGCTGGCTGTTCGTCGGCTCGTGGACCTTCTCCTCGGTGTTCGCCTATCTCGGCGGCGAGAACCTGATCGAGCACTTCGTGGTCAGCCTGAAGCTCGACACGCTGACCTTCCTGATCACGGCGCAGATCATCATCTTCCTGCTCGGCTGGCCGCTGGAGTGGTCGGAGATCATCATCATCTTCGTGCCGATCTTCCTGCCGCTTTTGCCTCACTTCAACGTCGACCCGCTGTTCTTCGGCATCCTGATCGCGCTGAACCTGCAGACCTCGTTCCTCACACCGCCGATGGCCATGGCGGCTTACTACCTCAAGGGCATCGCGCCGCCGCATGTGCAGCTGACGCAGATCTTCCGCGGCGTCATGCCGTATCTGGCAATGGTTCTGATCGCGATGATCATGGTCTACAACTTCCCCGGCACGGTGTACTACCTGCCCGACCTGGTCTACGGGGCCGGCAAATGAAGACGGTGTCCATTGGCGATCCCGCCGACCTCTCGGCGCGCGCGGCGGCCCAGGCTGTCTCCGAGGGCACGCTGAGTGCGGCCGAGCTGGTCGAGGCCTGCCTCGACCGCATCGCCAAGCACGACGAGGCGATCGGGGCCTGGGCCTACCTCGACCGCGAGCAGGCGATGGAGGACGCCCGCGACCGCGACCGCCGGCGCGAGACGGGCTGGCCGCTGGGCCCGTTGCACGGCGTGCCGGTGGGCATCAAGGACATCTTCGACACCCGCTACATGCCGACCGAGAACGGCAGCCCGCTGGACGCGGGGCGCCGCCCCGAGGCGGACGCGACCGCCGTGCGCCGGCTGACCGACGCCGGCGCCGTGATCCTCGGCAAGACGGTGACGACCGAGTTCGCCTACTACCGGCCGGGCAAGACGCGCAATCCGCACGACCCCGAGCGCACGCCCGGCGGCTCGTCCAGCGGCTCGGCCGCCGCGGTGGCCTCGGGCATGGTGCCGCTGGCGCTGGGCAGCCAGACCAACGGCTCGGTGATCCGCCCGGCCTCGTTCTGCGGCACCTTCGGCTTCAAGCCCTCCTTCGGCGCCGTGCCGCGCACCGGCGTGCTGCCGCTCTCGCCCAGCCTCGACCATGTGGGCATCTTCGCCCGCTCGATCGAGGACGTGGCGCTGATCGAGCTGATCATGGGCCCCGACCACCGCGACGACGGCGCGCGCCTGAACCCGGGACCGCTGAGCGCGACCGCCATGTCGCGCCCGCCCGCCACGCCGTTGCTCGCGTTTTGCAAGACGCCTGCGTGGGAGCGCGCCGCACCCGAGACGCAGTCCGCCTTCGCGGAGCTGAAGGAGGCGCTCGGCGAGCGCATCGACGAGGTCGGGCTGCCCGAGCCGTTCGAGCGCGGCTTCGGCTGGCACCGCGGCGTCATGGCCGCCGAGATGGCGCGCAGCCTGGGCCACTATGTCGACCGCGACGCGAGCCAGGTCAGCGGGCAGACCCGCGAAATCGTCGAGGAGGGCCGCGCGCTCTCGGCCCCCACCTATCTGGGCCTGCGAGACATGCAGCGCGTGCTGCGCGCCGGGCTCGACCCGATTTTCGAGCGCTACGACGCCATCGTCACCCCCGCCGCGCCCGGCGAGGCACCCAGCGGACTGGACAGCACCGGCGACCCGGTCTTCTGCACGCTGTGGACCTTCGCGGGCGTGCCGGTGATCAGCCTGCCGCTGATGGTCGGGCCGAACGGCCTGCCCCTGGGCGTGCAGCTGGTCGGCGCCTATGGCGACGACGCCCGGCTGCTGCGCACCGCGCGCTGGCTGATCGAGACTCTGGGCGAGGAGGAGGAGGCGGAGTCATGAACCCGACCGTCGAGAAGATCCTCGCCATCATCGCCATGGGCTGCCTGATCGCCTTCATGATGGTGGTGGTGATCTGGGTGCCGCGCTGGAACCTGATCAGCATCACCGTGATCAGCCTGGCAATGGCCGCCTACGACTTCTACCGGGACCTGTTCACCGACCGCGGAAAGTAGACCGACCGAGGGGGACCCGATGGCAGGCAAGCCCGTCGTCCTGATCACGCGCAAGCTGCCCGAGGCCGTCGAGCAGCGGGCGGCGCGCGACTACCAGGCGATCCCGAACCCCGACGACCGGCTCTACTCGCGCGAGGAGCTGATCGAGAAGTGCCAGCAGGTCGATGCCGTGCTGCCCTGCCACTCGGAGAAGTTCACCGCCGAGGTGATCGCCGCCCTGCCCGACCGGCTCAAGGTGATCGCCAACTTCTCGGTGGGCGTCGACCATGTCGACCTCGAGGCGGCGAAGAACAAGGGCGTGATCGTCACCAACACGCCCGACGTGCTGTCCGACGCCACCGCCGAGATCGCCATGCTCTTGATGCTGGGCGCGGCCCGGCGCGCGGCCGAGGGCGACCGCATGGTGCGCGACGGGCGCTGGAAGCACTGGTCGCCGGCCTTCATGATCGGGCGGCAGGTCACGGGCAAGCGGCTCGGCATCGTCGGCATGGGCCGGGTCGGGCAGGTCATGGCGCGGCGCGCGCGCGGGCTCGACATGCAGGTGCACTACTACAACCGCCGCCGGCTTGAGCCCGCCGCCGAGCAGGGCGCGATTTATCACGAGAGCCTGGAGAGCCTGCTCGAGGTCTCCGACGTGCTGTCGCTGCACTGCCCGGCGACGGCTCAGAACCGCGGCATGATGGATGCCGCCGCCTTCGCCCGGCTGCCCGAGGGCGCGATCTTCGTCAACACGGCGCGCGGCGCGCTGGTGGACGAGGAGGCGCTGATCGCGGCGCTGAAATCGGGCCAGATGTTCGCCGCGGGGCTCGACGTCTTTTGCAACGAGCCGGGCGGCAACCCCGAGTTGGCCAGGCTCGAGAACGTCTTCCTGCTGCCCCATATCGGCTCGTCCACCACCGAGACGCGCGACGCCATGGGCTTCCGGGCGCTCGACAACCTCGACGCGGTCTTCGCCGGGCGCGCGCCGCGCGACCGGGTGGCCTGAGGCTGCAGCCGCCTGCAGGGAGGCCCTGAATCGGGTCCGGGGCACGGCCCCAAGGTAGCCGGCTGCCCAGGGTTTCCCGCTGCCCAGGGCTTCCCGCCGCCCAGGGCTTCCCGCCGCCCAGGGCTTCCCGCCGCCCAGGGCTTCCCGCCGCCCAAGGTATCCGGCTGCCCCGGCCAACGCGCCGGGGTCTCGCTCTCGCATTTGAGTCCAGTGGCTTTCGCTCGCCCGCGGGCTACAGCGCGGCGCTGCGGGCGATCCGGCTCAATCCGGCGCCGCGAAGCGCGGCGGGCGCAGCGACGCCTGGAACCAGCAGACGAAGCCGTGCACCGAGTGCACCGGCAGGCCGGTCGCGGCGCGCACATCGGCCGCATAGGGCACCATGTTGGTGCATTCGAGCATGATCGCGCCGGTCTCGGGGTGGCGCGCCACCAGGGCGCTGGCGGCGCTGACCACATCGCGCCGCGCGGCCTCGACGTCGAGCCGGGGCTCGTCGCCCAGGATCACGCGGGTGAACTCGGCCCCCGCCTCGGTGCCCATCACCGGCGTGCCCTCCGGCACGCCCGCGGCGGCGAGGTGGGCGGGCGTCAGCGCCTCGGCCGAGATGGTCAGGATGCCGACGCGGCGGCCCGGCGGCAGCGTCGCCTGGATCAGCGGCACCTGCATCAAGGCCGAGCTGGCCACCGGCACGCCCAGCGCCGCGGCCAGCTCGGCCTGGAACAGCGACAGGAACCCGCAGTTGGTGGTGATGCCGTCGGCGCCGTCGGCCACCAGGGCACGGCCGGCCTCGATGAACGCGTCCAGGAGGCCCTCGGCGCGGCGGCGCACCACGCGCTCGGGGCTGGCGCCGCGCACCACGCGATAGAGCACCGGGAACGGCCAGCTGAGCGCGTTGCCCATGTCGCCGGGGATGCGCGGGAAGCGCGCCTCGAGCATCAGGATGCCGACGCTGGCGCCGTAGACTGCCTTGCCGCCCCCGGCGATCATCGCCCTCTCCGCCCCGGCCGTTGACTGCACCGAATTTTCCGCCGAGCGTGTGGCCAAGGCAAGGGAGGATGCGATGATGGGCGGGGCAAACCAGTCGACCGGGGCCGAGGCGATGGTGCGCATGCTGGCCGCGCATGGCGTGCGCCACGTCTTCGGCCTGTGCGGCGACACCTCGCTGCCGTTCTACGACGCGCTGGCCCGGCTCGACCACGGCATCACCCACATCCTGACGCGCGACGAGCGCCACGCCGCCTACATGGCCGACGGCTATGCCCGGGTGACCGGGCGCGTCGGCGTGTGCGAGGGGCCCTCGGGCGGAGGCGCCACCTATATCCTGCCCGGCGTCGTCGAGGCGAACGAGAGCTCGGTGCCGATCCTCGCCATCACCACCGACGTCGCCACCACCTCGGCCGGGCGCTATCCGCTGACCGAGCTGGACCAGGAGGCGCTCTACCGGCCGCTGACCAAGTGGAACGGGGTGCTGCGCGACGCGGGCGCCCTGCCCCGCATGCTGCGCCGTGCCTTCCGCGAAATGACCAGCGGGCGCGCGGGCGCGGCGCATCTGGCGTTGCCCTTCGACGTGCAGAAGGCGCCCGTGCCCGAGGACGAGATCTGGGCCGACCCCCGCTTCGGCGCCTTCCCGGCGCTGCGCGCCGCGCCCGATCCGGCGGATGTGGAGCGGGCCGCGGGCGTGCTGGCCGCGGCCCGCCGCCCGTTGATCGTGTGCGGCGGCGGCGTGGTGCTGGCCGGGGCCGAGGCGGCGCTCAGGCGGCTCGCCGAGGGCCTGGGCATCGCGGTTGCCACCACGGTCAGCGGCCAGGGCAGCCTGCCCGAGACGCACCCGCTGTGCCTGGGCGTGGTCGGCTCGAACGGCGGGCGACCGGAGACCCGCGCGGTGGTCGATGCCGCCGACTGCGTGGTCTTCGTCGGCTGCCGCGCCGGCTCGGTGACCACCGAGCGCTGGCGCGCGCCGGGCCCCGGCGTGACGGTCGTCCACATCGACGCCGACCCGGGCGTGATCGGGGCGAGCTATGCGACCGAGGCGGCCATCTGCGCCGACGCCAGGCTGGCGCTGGAGGCGCTGGCCGAGGCGGCCGAGTTGCCCCGCTTTGCCGGCGCCGAGCAGGCGGTGGCCGAGGCCTGGGCGGCCAAGCGCGCCCATTTCCGGCCGCTGGCCGAGAGTGACGCGCGGCCGATCCGGCCCGAGCGGGTGATCGCCACGCTCGAGCGGCTGTTGCCCGAGGACGCGGTGGTCTGCGCCGATCCGGGCACGCCCTGCCCCTATTTCTCGGCCTATTACACGAACCGCCGCGCCGGACGGCACTTCATCACCAACCGGGCACACGGCGCGCTGGGCTTCGCGCTGGGCGCGGCCATCGGGGCGCAGACCGGGCGGCCCGGCGCCAAGGTGGTGGCCGCCATGGGCGACGGCAGCTTCGGCATGTGCGCGGGCGAGCTGGAGACGGTGGTGCGCCTCAGCCTGCCGATCACCTGCGTGGTGTTCTCGAACAGCGTCTACGGCTGGATCAAGGCGGGCCAGCGCGCGGGCTTCGGCGGGCGCTTCTTCTCGGTCGACTTCTCGCGCACCGAGCACGCGGCGGTCGCCGCCGCCTACGGCGTGAAGAGCTGGCGCGTCGAGGAGCCGGGGGAGCTGGAGGGCGCGCTCAGGGCCGCCATCTCGCATGACGGCCCGGCGCTGGTCGACGTGATCGCCCAGCCGCTCGACGAGGCGGCGGCGCCGGTCAGCGAGTGGGTCGCCTGATGCAGGTGATCGTCGTCGGGGCAGGCATAACGGGCGTCTCGGCCGCCGAGTGGCTGCGCCGCGACGGCCATGCCGTGACGCTGATCGACCGGGTGCGCCCCGGCGACCCGGCGCAGGCGTCCTATGGCAATGCCGGGATCCTGGCGAGGGCTAGCATCGTGCCCGTCTCGGTGCCGGGTCTGGCGTGGAAGGTGCCGGGGATGCTGCTCGATGCGGACTCGCCGCTCTACCTGCGCTGGGGTTACCTGCCGCGGCTGATGCCGTGGCTGGCGCGCTTTTTGTGGAACGGCCGGCGTGGCACGGTGGAGATGATCGCCGGCGCGCTCGCCTCGCTGACCGGCGACGCGCTCGAGCAGCACATGGCGCTGGCCGGCGGCACGCCGGCCGAGCGCTTCCTGCGCCGCGGCTACTACACCCTGGTCTACCGCGACCGGCGCGCCTTCGAGGCGGATGCCTTCGCTTTTGCGCTGCGCCGCGCCAACGGCTTTCGCTGGGAGGAGTGGGACCGCGCCCAGCTGGCCGACTACGACCCCGCGCTGTCGGAGCGCTACGGCTTCGCGGCGGCGCTGCCCGAGCACGGCCACGTCACCTCGCCCGGGGCCTATGTCGCCGCGCTGGCCGCGCATTTCGAGAGCGCCGGCGGGCGGTTCCTGCAGGGCGCGGTCACCGGCCTCGCCCAGGTGGCGGGCGGCCGCGCGGCGGTCACCATGACGGGCGGCGCCCGGCGCGAGGCCGACCGCGTGGTGCTGGCCGCGGGCGTGTGGTCGGCGCCGCTGGCGCAGGCGCTGGGCCACGCGCCGATGCTCGAGTCCGAGCGAGGCTATCACCTCGTCCTCAAGGGCGCCTCGCACGCACCCCCGGGGCCGCACATGATCGTCGAGGCCAGGACCGCCATCAGTCCCATGGAGGACGGGCTGCGCCTCGCCGGGACGGTCGATTTCGGCGGCGTCGAGGGACCGCCCCTGGGCGCGCCGGTCGAGGCCCTCCGGCGACGCGTGCGCCAGGTCTATCCCGGCCTGCGCTGGGACGGCGAGGCCGTCTGGATGGGCCACCGGCCCGCCACCGTGGACAGCCTGCCGCTACTCGGCCCCGCGCCCAAGGCGCCGACGGTGTGCTTCGCCTTCGGCAGCCAGCACATCGGTATGACCATGGGGCCCAGGCTCGGCCGTCTGACCGCCGACCTGGTCGCGGGGCGCACGCCCAATATTGACATTCGACCCCTCAGGCCCGACCGTTTCGACCGACGCTGAACGCAGCGCGACACGGAGGGAGAGGAATTCATGTACAGGATC
>NZ_JBZSYN010000192.1:0-12570 GCF_058622915.1 Thermohalobaculum sp.
CACGGCTTCAACACGGTGCTCGACATGGGCGCCGACGTGCGCGCCGAGCCGAGGAACCTGCTGCAATACGCCGTCATGGGCGCCGAGTACGCGCATCTCAACTTCGGCATCGAACGCCCCCGCGTCGGGCTGCTCAACGTCGGCACCGAGGCGAGCAAGGGCACGCAGGAGCTGCGCGATGCGGCGGCGCTTCTCGAATCGGCGGGGAGCGAGCGATTCACCTATGTCGGCTTCGTCGAGGGCAGCGACATCTGCAAGGACACCGCGGACGTGTTCGTCACCGACGGCTTCACCGGCAATGTCGCGCTGAAGACCGCCGAGGGCACCGCCGGCTTCATCGGCGAGGCGCTGCGCGAGGCCTTCCGCAACAGCTTCTGGTCGCAGATCGCCAGCCTGTTCGCCGTGACCTCGCTCAAGCGCATGCGCGAGCGCATCGACCCGCGCCGCATGAACGGCGGCGTCTTCCTCGGGCTCAACGGCGCCGTGGTCAAGAGCCACGGCAGCGCCGATGCGATCGGCTTCGCCTCGGCCATCGAGCTGGCGGCGAAGATGGCCGACACCGATTTCCCGCGCCTCGTCGCGGCACAGCTCGCCAACCTCGACCCGAGGGCCAGGACGGCGCAGCAAGAGCCCGAGAGAGGCGCAGGCGAATGAGCGTGACGCGGGCGATCGCCGTCGGCTGCGGGCACCACCTGCCCGCGCGTGTCGTCACCAATGAGGAACTGGCCCAGCGCATCGAAACCTCAGACGAATGGATCCGCACGCGCACCGGCATCCGCCAGCGCCATATCGTGGCCGAGGGCGAGCGCACCTCGGATCTGGCCATCGCCGCGGCGCGCCAGGCGCTGGCCGCGGCCGCAATCGAGGGCCGCGACCTCGACGCCCTGATCCTCGCCACCGCGACGCCGGACCAGACCTTCCCCTCGACCGCCACGCGGGTGCAGCACGCGCTGGGCATGCATGGCTTCGCCTACGACATCCACGCCGTCTGCGCCGGCTTCATCTACGGGCTGGCCAACGCCAACAGCATGATCGTCTCGGGCATGGCCAGGCGTGTCATGGTGATCGGTGCCGAGACCTTCTCGCGCATCCTGGACTGGGACGACCGCTCGACCTGCGTGCTGTTCGGCGACGGCGCCGGCGCCGTCATCCTCGAGGCCGGCGAGGGCGACGGCACCGCCGCGGACCGCGGGCTGCTCGGCACCTGCCTGCACTCGGACGGCAGCTACAACGATATTCTCTACGTCTCGGGCGGGCCCTCCAGCACCAAGACGGTGGGCTTCCTCAAGATGGAGGGCCGCGAGGTCTTCCGCCACGCCGTGGTCAAGCTCGCCGAGGTGGCCGACGAGGTCATGGAGAAGGTCGGCGTGACCGGCAAGGACGTCGACTGGATCGTGCCCCACCAGGCCAACCTGCGAATCATCGAGAGCACCGCCAAGAAGACCGGCGTGCCGATGAACAAGGTCGTGGTCACGGTGCAGGATCACGGCAACACCTCGGCCGCCTCGATCCCGCTGGCGCTGTCCACGGCGGTCGGCGACGGGCGCATCGGCAAGGGCGACCTGCTGCTGATGGAGGCCATCGGCGGCGGGCTCGCATGGGGCTCGGCGCTGCTGCGTTGGTAGTGCTTCGACACTCAAGTTCCACCTCATCTTTTGGACTTTTCTACAAGTCATTGACATTGACTCATTTTCGCAATTGACGTTTAATCCACTTCGGGACGTGGGTAGGGTGTTGTGTACAAAGAAGGAGAGGGGAGGGTGCGGACGATGGCGAGTAATACGTTGACACGATCCGACCTAAGCGAGGCAGTTTACCGGGAAATCGGGCTTTCCCGGAATGAATCGTCGCAAATGGTAGAGACGATCCTGGCAAGAATTTCCGACGCCCTGATCAAGGGCGACAATGTCAAGATCTCCTCGTTCGGGACCTTCGCGGTGCGCAGCAAGGGCGCCCGCATGGGACGCAATCCCAAGACGGGCGAGGAGGTGCCGATCGATCCCCGCCGTGTTCTCGTCTTCCGTCCTTCGCACATCATGAAGGGTCGGGTGAACGGCGGGAGGGTGCGTTGATGGGCGTCACCGCGAAGGAATTCGCAGGACCAGGCGGCAAATCACCAGAAGCGTTCCGGACCATCAGCGAGGTGGCGGACGTACTTGACCTGCCGCAGCACGTGCTGCGCTTCTGGGAGACCCGGTTCCCGCAGATCAAGCCGATGAAGCGCGCCGGCGGGCGGCGTCTCTACCGCCCCGATCACGTCTCGCTGCTGCGCGGCATCAGGGCCCTGCTCTACGATGACGGCATGACCATCAAGGGCGTGCAGAAGGTGCTGCGCGAGCAGGGCGCCAAGACGGTCATCGCCCGGGGCAACGCCACCGCCGAGCTGACCCTCGAGCGCGCCGCACCGCCGGCCGATGCCGCCGAACGCCTCGCCGCGCTGCGCGAGCGATTCGAGGCCGAGCGCACCATCGATGCCGCCGAGGTGGGCGAATCGGTCGATCCCGAGCGGATCCGCCGCAACATCGCCCGGCTCGAGGAAATCCTGGCGCGACTCGAGCAGCCTTGAACACGGCCCCGCGGCGCCTGCCGCCGCGGGCGCGAATTTCCCTGCTCAGGCCGGTTGCCAACCGCGGCAACCCCTTTGCATGCCGCGAGCGAGCCGATATATACGGCCGCATCTCACCCGGGCCGTAGCGCAGTTTGGTAGCGCGCTTGCATGGGGCGCAAGAGGTCGTGAGTTCGAATCTCGCCGGCCCGACCAATCGGGGAACGCCAGCGGCACGCGCCGCTGGCGTTTTCTGTTGCGCGCGCCCCCCGGCGTTGCCATGAACAGGCGCGAGCCGACCAGCGGGCGGGCCAGATGAACGACACGACACGGGTTGCGACACGGACTGGGACACGGGCTGGGACACGGACTGGGACACAGGCTGTGACACGGGGGGTCCTGCCGTCCCAGGAGCTCAGGACCATGGTCGCGCGCGGCGAGATCGCCGCCGCCGACCCGGTCACGCCCGAGCAGGTGCAGCCCGCGAGCCTCGACCTGCGGCTGGGACGGCGCGCCTGGCGGGTGCGCGCCAGCTTCCTGTCGGGCCGCGGGCGCACGGTGGCCGCGCGGCTGGCCGAGTTCGCCATGCACGAGATCGACCTCAGCGGCGGCGCCGTGCTCGAGACCGGCTGCGTCTACGTGGTCGAGCTCGCCGAATCGCTCGCCCTGCCCGGCGACGTCTCGGCCGCCGCCAACGCCAAGAGCTCGACCGGGCGGCTCGACCTCCTGACCCGGCTGATCACCGACCGCTCGATCGAGTTCGACCGCGTCGAGCCCGGCTATCGCGGCGCGCTCTATGCCGAGATCGGGCCGCGCACCTTCTCGGTGCTGGTGCGGCCGGGCATGCGGCTCAACCAGATCCGCTTCCGCTGCGGCGAGGCGGCGATCGGCGACGCGGAGCTGCGCGCGCTGCATGCGCGCGAGCCGCTGGTCAACGTGGATGCGCTGATCGACGGGGGCCTGGGCTTCTCGGTAGACCTCACGCCGCGCGGCGCCGGGGGCATCGTCGGCTGGCGGGCGCGGCCGCATTCCGGGCTGATCGACCTCGACCGGATCGACCACTACGACCCCGACGAGTTCTGGGAGCCGGTGCGCCCCAACCGCGGCGGCACGCTGATTCTCGACCCCGGCGCCTTCTACATCCTGGTCAGCCGCGAGGCGGTCAGCGTGCCGCCCGCCACCGCGGCCGAGATGGTGCCCTACATGGCCGTCGCGGGCGAGTTCCGCGTGCATTACGCCGGGTTCTTTGACCCCGGCTTCGGCCATTCCTCGACCGGTGGCTCGGGCTCGCGCGGGGTGCTCGAGGTGCGCTGCCACGAGACACCCTTCGCGCTCGAGAACGGCCAGCTTGTCGGGCGCCTGGTCTACGAGCGCATGGCGCAGCTGCCCGACCTGCTCTACGGCAGCGGCATCGGCTCGCACTACCAGGGACAGGAGCTCAGGCTGGCAAAGTATTTCCGGGCGACGTAACGCCCTGCCGCGGACGACCCGAGAGCGCCCGGCGGGCGGCGCGCCATCCGGTCGGCCAAACTGCTGAAGACGCCATTAACCATAAGCGATGTGCACACATGGATTTGAATAAAATCAATAACTTGCGCGATTGTGCAATGTGCACACCCGTGCCCGCCGCCGCCTGTGACGCACAGGATCAGTCCTCGTCCTCGGCGAACAGCTCGGCCATCGCGTCCTCGGCGTTCTCGCCGGGCTCCTCGTCCGCGCCGTCCTCCTGCCAGCCCTCGGGCGGCGTCGGCTCCAGCAGCCCTGCCGCGCGCAGCTCCTTGACACCGGGCAGGTCGCGGGCGCTCTCGAGCCCGAAATGGTCGAGGAAGCCCTGCGTGGTGACGAAGGTCACCGGCCGGCCAGGAGTCTCGCGCCTGCGGCCGAAGCGGACCCATTCCAGCTCGAGCAGGATGTCGACGGTGCCCTTCGAGACCGAGACGCCGCGAATCTCCTCGATCTCGGCGCGCGTCACCGGCTGGTGGTAGGCGATGATCGCCAGCGTCTCGATCGCGGCGCGGCTGAGCTTGCGCGTCTCGGTCGCCTCCCGGCGCATCAGAAAGCCCAGATCGGGCGCGGTGCGGAAGGCCCAGCCCGGCCCCACGCGCACCAGCCGCACGCCGCGCGGCGCGTAACGCGCTTCGAGCAGCTCCAGCGCCGCCTTGGGGTCCGAGCCCTCAGGCAGCCGCGCGCCGATCTGCGCGGGCGTCAGCGGCTCGGCCGCGGCGAACAGGATCGCCTCGACCATGCGCTCCTGCTCCGCGAGCGGCGGCGCGTCGAAAAGCTGGCCCGTGTCCGGGGCGCCTGCCTCCTCCGCGTCGCTCACGCGGCTTCCTCCGCAGCCCGGTCGTCTGCCGCGCGCGGGGCGCGAAGGTAGATCGGCGCGAAGGTCC
The DNA here is from genome assembly GCF_058622915.1 of Thermohalobaculum sp. Taxonomy (NCBI): domain Bacteria; kingdom Pseudomonadati; phylum Pseudomonadota; class Alphaproteobacteria; order Rhodobacterales; family Paracoccaceae; genus Thermohalobaculum; species Thermohalobaculum sp. The sequence goes on from NZ_JBZSYN010000192.1 coordinate 4,936, forward strand.
CGTCCTGGCGCAGCTCCAACTCGCCGCGCCGCGCCATCTCCAGCGTCGCGGCGAAGGTCGAGGCCACGGCGCTGCGCCGCTTCGCAGGCTGGGCCAGCCAGCCCTCGGGCAGGAACGAGGTCAGCTGCCCCCACTCCAGCGTCACGCCCAGCATGCGCTTGAGCCGGGCCAGCGCGGCCTCCATCGAGAAGATGGCGCCGCGGTCAACCTGCAGCGGCCGGTAGTCCTCGCGCCCCTTCACGCGGGCATAGGCGTGCAGCAGGTCGGCCAGATTGGCCGTCCACTCGACCCGGCGCTTCACGGTCGTCGCCTCGCAGTCGCCGCGGGCGAAGAAGTCGCGGCCGAGCCGGTCGCGGGCCATCAGCTCGGCGGCGGCCCGGCGCATCGCCTCCAGCCGCTCGAGCTGGAACGCGAGCCGCGCCGCCAGCTCCTCGCCGCTCGGATCGCCGTCCTCGTGCAGCGGCAGCAGCAGGCGCGACTTGAGGTAGGCCAGCCAGGCCGCCATCACCAGGTAGTCGGCGGCCAGCTCGATCCTCATCCGCTTGGCCGCGGCGACGAAGGCGAGGTACTGCTCGGCAAGCTGCAGCACCGAGATGCGGCGCAGGTCCACCTTCTGCGTGCGCGCCAGCGTCAAGAGCAGGTCGAGCGGCCCCTCGAAGCCGTCCACGTTGACCATCAGCGTCTCGGCCTCGATCGCCGCCCGGTCGCGGGGCGGCGTGTCGAAGGCCAGGGCCTCGATGTCGACGATCCCCTCAGGCATGGGCACTCTCCCCTGTCAGCTCGGCATAGCGCGCCTCGGCTGCGGCGAGGTCGATCTCCTCGGCCGGGCCCCGCTCGGCCTCGGCCCTGGCGGCGCGCCGCGCGGCAGCGCCGGCCAGCCGCGGCGCGGCGGCGGCGACCGCGCGCATCTCGGCCATGTCGCCGTTGCAGTGCAGGATCATGTCGCAGCCGGCCGCCAGCGCGGCAGCAGCGCGGGCGCCCATCGGGCCGCTCAGCGCCCCCATCGACAGGTCGTCGGTCATCAAAAGCCCGTCGAAGCCGATCTCGCGCCGGATCACCTCGATGGCAGCGGCCGAGAGCGTGGCGCAGCTCTCGCGGTCGATCGCGGCATAGACCACATGCGCCGTCATCCCCAGGGCCTCGCCCGCCAGGGGCCGGAAGGCGGCGAAGTCCACCGCCTCGAGCGCCCGGCGCGGCGCCGTGACCAGCGGCAGCCCCAGGTGGCTGTCGGTCGGGGCGCGCCCGTGCCCGGGCAAGTGCTTGACCACCGGCAGCACGCCGCCGGCGCGCAGCCCGGCACAGACCGCCCTGCCCCGGCGCGCCACCGCATCCGGCGTCTCGCCAAGCGCCCGGTCGCCGATGATCCCGTGCCCCTCGGGCGCCGCGACGTCGAGCAGCGGCGCGCAGTCCACGTCGATGCCCAGCGCCGCCAGTTCGGCGGCGATGATGCGGTAGCGCAGCCGCACCGCCTCGAGCGCCGCTTCCTCGTTCGCTCCATCGAAAAGCCGCCGCACCGGCCCCCAGTGCCGCCAGTGCGGCGGGCCGAGCCTGGCGACGCGGCCGCCTTCCTGGTCGATCAGCACCGGCGCCCGCCGCCCCACCGACTCGCGCAAGCCGTCGACCAGCCGGCGCAGCTGTGCAGGCTCGCGCACATTGCGTCCGAACAGGATGAAGCCCCAGGGATCCGCCTCGGCGAAGAACGCCCGCTCGCTCGCCAGAAGCTCCGGCCCGCTCGCCCCGAAGATGGCGGCGATGGGGGCAGACGCGGGGGCAGACGGGCGCGCGGACGGGGAGGCGCTCATCCGTTGACCGCCACCAGGCAGTCCTGCCCGCGCGACTGCAGCGCGCGGCAGACGTTCTGCGCCTCGAGCCTGTCCTTGAAGGGCCCGGCGCGCAGACGGAAATAGCGCTGCCCGCCGGAGATCGTGCTCTGGATCACCAGCGCGCGGCCGCGCAGGATGTCCTGGTTGGCGCGGTAGATGCGCTGCCACATGCTCCGCGTCTGGTCGCGGTCGGGATAGGCGCCGAGCTGGATCTGCACCGGCGAGGCCGCCGCGCGGGCGGCCAGCTGCTCCTGCTCCGAGGCGGCCTGCTGCGCGGCTTCCATGCGTTGCTTGAGGTCCACGGGGCGCGGGCGCACCAGCGGCGTGGCCGCGGGAGCGGTGTCCGTCGCGGGCGGCTGCGGCGCCGCGGCCGCAGCCGTCGTCGTTGTGGCCCCGCCCGTGAGTGCCGCCATCGACACATCCTGCGGCGAAGGGCGCTCGGGCGGCGGTGCGAAGACGATATCGGTCGGCGCCGCCGTGCGCGGCGAGCCGGCATGGTAGGCGGTGATGTCGCGATAGGCGATCTGAGCGCCGCCGGGATTGTGGGGCTGTACCTTGGCCGGCGTCAGCGCCGCACGGATCACCGGCACCGACGAGGCATCGCGCTGGGTGAGCCCGTATCCCCACAGCGCCACCCCGACGATCACCGCCACCGCCAGCAGCGCGCCGCCCCACACCGACGCCACGCGGCCCAGGCGCGCGCGCCAGCGCTTCATGGCGCCCTCATCGGCGACGGCATAGCCGTTGTCCAGCTCATCTCGCATTCGGGTTCCGCGCCTGTCACTCGTCCCCATCATCTGGGGCTCAGTACTGCCCAGACCCCATTATATGCGACGCAAAGTCACTTCATTTCCTTAACCGGGGTCACCCCAAGAATACCAAGACCGGCTGAAATCACAACCTGAACCGCACGCGCCAGCGCCAGCCGCGCCCGGCTCAGCTCCGGCGCGTCGGACTGGATCACGCGCAGGCCGGGATCGTCCTGCCCGCGGTTCCACCATGAATGAAATTCAGATGCAAGATCATATAGATAGAAGGCGATCCTGTGCGGCTCGTGGTGCTGCGCGGCGATCTCGACCAGGCGCGGGAACTCGGCGAGCTTCCGGGTCAGCGCCAGCTCGGCCTCGCCTTCGAGCTGCCCCAGCTCCGCCTCGCCCAGCGACGAATCATCCGTGGCGAGCCCCGCCTCGCCCGCCCGCGCCATCAGCGAGCAGATGCGCGCATGGGCGTATTGCACGTACCACACCGGGTTGTCCCGGCTTTGCTCCAGCACGCGCACGAAGTCGAAATCCAGCGGCGCGTCGTTCTTGCGCGTCAGCATGACGAAGCGGGTCACGTCGGGTCCCACCTCGTCGACCACGTCGCGCAGGGTGACGAAGGTGCCGGCGCGCTTGGACATCTTGAGCGGCTCGCCGCCCTTGTAGAGCTTGACCAGCTGGCACAGCTTGATGTCGAGCTCGACCCGGTTGTCCGACAGCGCCGCCACCGCCGCCTTCATGCGCTTGACATAACCGCCGTGGTCGGCACCCAGAACGTCGATCAACAGGCCGAACCCCCGGTCGATTTTGTCCTTGTGATAGGCGATGTCGGGCGCGAAGTAGGTCCACGAGCCATCCGCCTTCCGGATCGGCCGGTCGGTGTCGTCGCCGAAGGCGGTCGAGCGGAACAGGGTCTGCGGCCGCGGCTCCCAGTCGTCGGGCATCTTGCCTTTGGGTGGCTCCAGCACGCCCTGATAGATCAGGCCGCGCTCCTCCAGCGCCTTCAGCGTGCCCTCGATCCGGCCCGTGCCATAGAGCGCGCGCTCGGAGAAGAACACGTCGATTGCCACGCCGAGCGCGGCGAGGTCGGCCCGGATCAGCTCCATCATGGTCGCGATGGCGAAGTCGCGCACGGTCGCGAGCCACTCGTCCTCGCGCCTGTCCAGCAGGCTGTCGCCGAAGCGCGCCTTGAGCGCCGCGCCCACCGGGATCAGGTAGTCGCCCGGATAGAGTCCCTCGGTGATCGCGGGGATCAGCCCGTGCGCCTCGCGATAGCGCTCGTAGGCCGAGCGGGCGAGCACGTCGACCTGCGTGCCGCCGTCGTTGATGTAGTACTCGCGGGTCACGTCGTGGCCGACGAAGGCGAGCAGGCTCGCCAGCGCGTCGCCGAACACCGCGCCGCGCGTGTGGCCGACATGCAGGGGGCCGGTCGGGTTGGCCGAGACGAACTCGACATTGACCTTGCGGCCCGCGCCGATGTCCGAACGCGCGAAGTCGGCGCCCTCGGCCAGCGCCCCGGCCACCACGCTGCGCCACATGTCCGGCGCGAGGCGCATGTTGATGAAGCCCGGACCCGCGACGGTGACCTCGGCCAGCCGCGCGTCCGCGCCGATCAGCGGGGCCAGCCGCTCGGCCAGCTCGCGCGGCTTCAGCCCGGCGGGCTTGGCCAGCACCATTGCCGCGTTGGTCGCCATGTCGCCGTGGGCGGCATCGCGTGGCGGCTCGACGGCGATGCTGCCGGTGGCCATGTCGGCGGGCAGCGCACCTTCGGCGGCCAGCCGCGCGACGGCGTTCAGCACCACGGTCTTGATCTCGGAGAACAGGTTCATCGGGGCTCCAGCGGCGTCAGGGTGTCGCGCCAGGGATCAGGCCCGGGCCATCGGGTCGGTCAGCACCCGGTGCTCCTCGAGCGCGAAGCGGTCGGTCATGCCGGCGATATAGTCCGCGACGATCCGTGCACGCAACTCCTCGGCCCGCGCGCGCGCCGCGGCCTCGGCCCACTCGCCCGGCATCAGCGCCGGGTCACCGGTGAAGATGCCGAACAGCGCCCGCACCACCCCGGTCGCCTTGGCGCGCATCCGGCGCACCCGGAAATGCCGGTACATGTGGCGAAACAAAAACGCCTTGAGCGCCTTTATGTCCCCGGCCATGCGGCCCGAGAAGGTGATCACCGGCTGGTCCAGCGCGCGCACCGCCCCCGCCGACTCCGGGGCCAGCACCGCCAGCCGCGCGCGGCTCTCGGCCAGCACATCGTCGACCATCAGGCCGAAGACGCGCCTGAGCGCCTCGTGCCGGCGGCGCACCGGGTCGAGATCGGGATAGGCCGCGTCGACCTCGGCGAAGCAGTCGCCGACCAGGGGCAGCGCGATTGCCTCGTCCAGCGTGAAAAGCCCTGCGCGCAGCCCGTCGTGCAGGTCGTGGTTCACATAGGCGATGTCGTCGGACAGCGCCGCCACCTGCGCCTCGGCGCTCGCGCGCGTGTGCAGCTCGAGGTCGTGGCGCGCGGCGTACTCGGCAATGGCCATCGGCAAGGCCTCGCGGTCCGCCTCGGCCGAGGCCAGCAGCGGGCCGTTGTGCTTGGCGATGCCCTCCAGCGTCTCCCAGGTCAGGTTCAGCCCGTCGAACTCGGCATAGTGGCACTCGAGCGCGGTGACGATCCGCAGCGCCTGGGCGTTGTGGTCGAAGCCGCCATAGGGCGCCATGCACTCGGCCAGCGCCTCCTCGCCGGTGTGGCCGAAGGGCGGATGGCCGAGGTCGTGCGCCAGCGCCACCGCCTCGGCCAGGTCCTCGTTGAGGCGGAGCGTGCGCGCCACCGTGCGGGCGATCTGCGCCACCTCGATCGAGTGCGTCAGCCGCGTGCGGTAGTAGTCTCCCTCGTGCTCGACGAACACCTGCGTCTTGTGCTTGAGCCGCCGGAAGGCCGAGGAATGGATGATCCGGTCGCGGTCGCGCTGGAAGCACGAGCGGTGCGCGCTCCCGGGCTCGGCATGCAGCCGGCCGCGGCTTTCCGAGGGCCGCGAGGCGCAGGGCGCGAGATATGCCTCGTCCCGATCGGCCTGATCCATGGCAGCGCCCCTTGTCTGGCGGGCTGGCGTCGATACATTTGTGGGGTCAATGCATCGACGCTGGTTTCGGGCGCCGCTTATAGCCGATTCGCACGGCATTGCAGGCACGGCATTGCAGGCACGGCATTGCAGGCTTGGCATGGCAGCCGGAGGAGACGATGGAGATCACGATCCCCGTGAAGGTCACGGACCGCGCCTTCGAGCGCCTCGCCGAGATCGCCGCGGAATCGGGCGAGGCCAAGGCGCTGCGCGTCGCCATCCTGGGCGGCGGCTGCTCGGGCTTCTCCTACGAGTTCGAGCTCGAGGACGCGCCCGCCGAGGGCGACACGGTGATCGAGCGCGACGGCCAGCGCGTGCTGGTCGATCCCGAATCGCTGCCCTTCCTCGCCGGCGCGGTGATCGATTTCCGCGACGAGCTGATCGGCGCGCGCTTCCACGTCGACAACCCCAACGCCACCTCCACCTGCGGCTGCGGCACCAGCTTCTCGATCTGACGGCGCCCGACGCCGATTCCCCAATTCACACCGGGCCGGCCTCCCTCTAGGCTCGCAGCGGCGATTCTGCGGGGGTGGGATGCAGGCGACGCGCGAGCTTCTGAAATCGGTCTTCGGCTTCGACACCTTCCGCCCCGGGCAGGAGGAGGTCGTCGCCGCCATCCTCGCGGGCCGCAACGTGCTGGCGATCATGCCCACGGGCGGGGGCAAGTCGCTGTGCTACCAGCTGCCCGCGCTCAGGCGCGAGGGGCTCACCGTGGTGATCTCGCCGCTGATCGCGCTGATGCGCGACCAGGTGGCGGCGCTGCGCGAGGCCGGCGTCGAGGCCGGGGCGCTGACCTCGGCCAACGACCCGTGGGAGACCGAGCGCGTGTTTGAGGCACTCGAGGCCGGCCGGCTGCGGCTGCTCTACATGGCGCCCGAGCGGCTGGCGTCGGAGGCCACCATCCGCCTGCTGCGCCGCTCGAACGTGGCGCTGCTCGCCGTGGACGAGGCCCACTGTGTCAGCCAGTGGGGCCACGACTTCCGCCCCGACTATCTGCGCATCGGCGCGCTGCGCGAATCGCTGGGCGCGCAGACAGCGGCCTTCACCGCCACCGCGGACGCAGACACGCGCGCCGAGATCGCCGCGCGGCTGTTCGCCGCCCCGCCCCGGGAGTTCGTCCGCGGCTTCGATCGGCCGAACCTGCATCTCGCCTTCGAGCCCAAGGCCAGCCCGCAGAGCCGCATTTTGGGCTTCGTCGCCCGCCGCCCGGGGCAGGCCGGCATCGTCTATTGCGGCTCGCGAAAGAAGACCGAGACGCTGGCCGCCGCCTTGGCCGCGCAGGGCGTGCCGGCGCTGGCCTACCACGCCGGCCTCGACGGCGAGACCCGGTCCACGCGCCAGGACCGCTTCACCCGCGAGGACGGGCTGGTGATGGTGGCCACCGTCGCCTTCGGCATGGGCGTGGACAAGCCCGATGTGCGCTTCGTCGTCCATGCCGACCTTCCGAAATCGGTCGAGGCCTACTACCAGGAGGTCGGGCGCGCGGGGCGTGACGGGGCGCCGGCCGACACGCTCACGCTTTACGGCATCGACGACATCAAGCTCAGGCGCCTGCAGATCGACCATTCTGACGCGCCGCCCGAGCGCAAGCGCGCCGACCACCAGCGCCTGAATGCGCTCCTGGCGCTGGCCGAGGCCCCGCGCTGCCGCCGCCAGACGCTGCTCGCCTATTTCGGCGAGACGCGCGCGCAGCCTTGCGGCAATTGCGACCTGTGCCGCGAGCCGCCCGCGCTGTTCGACGGCACCGAGGCGTTGCAGAAGGCCCTCTCGGCCATGCTGCGCACCGGCGAGCGATTCGGCGTCGAGCACCTGATCGCCGTGCTGCGCGGCGAGGACGGCGCGCGCATCCGCCAACTCGGCCATGACCGGCTGCCCACCTTCGGCGTCGGCGCCGAGATCGAGAAGGGCCGCTGGCGCGGCATCTTCCGCCAGCTCTACGCGCTGGGCTAC
>NZ_JBZSYN010000193.1:0-9666 GCF_058622915.1 Thermohalobaculum sp.
CCGCCGCGCAAGACCGTGGCCGGCGTTCCGGCCCGTGTCGTCGGCGAGGCCGGCTGCGAGCGGCCGTCGCACTCGATGGATCACCGCGTCACCGGGATCAGCGGCGCCTGAGGCCGCAGCGCCTGAAAACCGGAAACGAAAAGGGCCTCGCCGCGTGCGGCGAGGCCCTGTTTCGCCCGACCAGGCTCAGGCGTCGACGCGGCGGCGCCGGCCGTCGCGGCGCCCGCGGGCGCCGCCCGCCTCTGCCGACTCGCCCGGCGCCTTGTTGAAGCGGATCCAGGCGGCGCCGTGCGGGTCGTTGTTCGCAAGCAGGTTCGCGGCGCGGATGGCCTCCATCTCGTTCGAGGGCGACGGCTTGCGCCGGCCCATCCCGAGCAGCGCCACCAGCGCGTCGAGATCGAGGTTCTCCTTCTCCGGCACCGGCACGCCCAGGGCGCGCAGGGCGGCGAGGCGCTCCTCGATCTTGGCGTCGCTGACGCCCGGCTGCACCGGGTTCATGATCGCCGAGGTCATGCCCGCCGTGATCGCCATGGGCAGGAACGCCTTGTTCACGCCGTGCCGGTTGGGCAGGCCGAACGAGACGTTCGAGGCGCCGCAGGTGGTGTTCACGCCCAGCTCCTCGCGCAGCCGCCGCACCAGCGCGAAGACCTGCAATCCGGCCGTGGCCATGGCGCCGATCGGCATGACCAGCGGGTCGACCACGATGTCGTGGGGCGGAATGCCGAAATCCGCGGCGCGCTGCACGATTTTCTTCGCCACCTCGAAGCGCACGTCGGGGTTCTCGGAGATGCCGGTGTCGTCGTTCGAGATCGCGACCACGGGCACGTTGTATTTCTTGACCAGCGGCAGGACGTGCTCCATCCGCTCCTCCTCACCGGTCACCGAGTTCAGCAGCGGCCGGCCCTCACAGGTCTCGAGCCCGGCCTCGAGCGCCGCCGGCACCGAGCTGTCGATGCACAGCGGGATGTCCACCAGTCCCTGCACCAGCCCGATCAGCTTCTGCATCAGCGGCGGCTCGGTCTCGTTGGGGTTGGGGTTCGAGTTGTAGACCACGCCGGCGTTGACATCGAGCACGGCAGCGCCGCAGGCGACCTGCTCCAGCGCGTCCTTCTCCACCGTCGAGAAATCCCCCGCCTCCAGCTCGGCGGCCAGCTTCTTGCGCCCGGTGGGGTTGATGCGCTCGCCGATCACGCAGAACGGCTGGTCGAAGCCGATGATGGTGGTGCGGCTCTTGGACTCGACGATGGTGCGGGTCATGCTTTTTCCTTTCCTCAGGCCGTGGCGGCGCGAGAGGCGGGCAGCGCCGCTGCGAGCTGGCCGGTGAACTCCGCCGTCTGCCTGATACCGCCAAGCGGGAAGAAATGCACCCCGGTAATGCCGAAATCCGGGTGCCGGGCCTTATGGGCGGCCAGCTCGGTCAGGACCTCCTCGGGCGTGAAGGGCATGACAGCCGGGTTACATCGGCGGCGCGGCGCTGCAGCACGCGCAGGCTCGGGCCGACGCCGCAGGCCATGGCGAACTTGATCAGGGTCTGCAGCTTCGCCGGACCGGCCACGCCGATATGCACGGGCAGGGCGATGCCCTCGCGCTTCAGCCGCTCGGCCCAGGCGATCACCGGCCCGGCCTCGAAGCAGAACTGCGTGGCGATGGCCATCTCGGCGCCGGTGCGCTCGGTGAAGGCCTGCTTCCAGCGCAGCGCCTCCATGACGTTGCGCTCCGAGCCGTCCGGGTCGATGTCCTTGTTGCCCTCCGGGTGCCCGGCGACGTGCAGCCGGCGGAAGCCGGCCTTGTCGAACAGCCCCGTCTCGAGAAGCTGCATCGAGCAGTCGAAGGCGCCGCGCGGCCGGTCGATGCCGCCGCCCAGCACCAGCGCCTGGTCGACGCCCGCCTCGCCCTGGTAGCGCGCGATCCAGTCGGCCAGCGTGGCGGCGTCCGGGATGCTGCGGGCCGGGAAGTGCGGCATGACGGGGAAGCCCTCGCCGGCGAGGCGCCGGGCGGTGGCGACCATGTCCTCGATCGGCGTGCCGTCGATATGCGCGATGTAGATGCGCGTGCCGGCGGGGAACAGCTCGCGGAAGTCCTCGACCTTCTCGGCCGTGCGCGGCATCACCTCGACCGAGAAGCCCTCTATCAGGCCCGCCAGCCCCGCCGGGGCGGGCAGCTGCGGCTCGGGCGCCTCCTTGCGCCCAAAAAAGTCAAGAATCCTCGCCATTCCCCTTCGCTCCCCTTGTCAGGCTTTCGCCGTGGACCATCCGTCGTTTGCAATCAGGGCCTTGATGGCCTCGCTGTCGAAGGTGCGCTCGAGCCGCGCGGCCTCGGCCTGCGCCAGCTCCTCTAGCTCGCCCTCGACCGCGACCGGGTCGCCGCGCCGCCACTCGGCGAGGTAGGCATCGGTGTCCCGCGCGCCCACCTTCATGGCGCAGCGGTCGATCGCCTGCTCGAAGCGCTCCGGCAGTTGCCGCTTGGCCACGGCGCGGCCCTGCTTGACGATCACCTGCGCCGGGATGTCACGCCAGTAGACAACTGTCAGTTGCGCCATTGTCCCCACTCGGCTCCGCTCATCGACGCGGCCCTCAATAGAGGAGCGCGAAATTCGCGAACGCAGATTTTCGACTTGGTGGGCAACGTCTGCGACACCGCCAGGCCACAACCGGCAGATGTGGTTTTCAGGCCGGCGGGGACGGTCGCTTTTTAGGCTTGATACGTCGCAATCGTGCAAATACCCTGATCGTGATCGGCGGCGAGGTCCGACTCTGGCCCCGGATCCTCGACAGGATCGGGGCAACCCGCTGAAAGGTCTCGGCAAACCGGCGCGCAAGGAGACGCGGACGCATGCTCGTGGAGACGTCGCAACGCCGCCCCGCACCGGCGGTCAGCTTCGAGTTCTTCCCGCCGAAGTCGCCGCGCGCCTCGATGTCGCTGTGGGAATCGGTGCTGCGGCTGGCGCCGCTGGCGCCCGACTTCGTCTCGGTGACCTACGGCGCCGGCGGCACCACGCGCGACCGCACCATGTCGGCGATTCTCGCCATCCGCGACTGCGCCGGGCTCAACGTCGCCGGGCACCTGACCTGCGTCGGCGCCACGCGCGACGAGGTGCTGAAGGTGGCGCGCAGCTATGCCAAGCTCGGCTGCCGGCGCATCGTGGCGCTCAGGGGCGACCCGCCCGCCGGCGCCCGGCGCTGGGCGCCGCATCCGGGCGGATTTTCCGGCTCGGTCGAGCTGGTCTCGGCGCTGGCCGGAATGGGCCAGTTCGAGATCTGGGTCGCCTGCTACCCGGAGGTCCACCCCGAGGCCGCCAGCGCTGACGCCGACATCGATCACCTCAAGCGCAAGCTCGACGCCGGCGCCATCGGCGCCATCACCCAGCTGTTCTTCGACAACGACAGCTTCCACCGCTTCCGCGACCGTTGCGCCGCGGCTGGGATCGACGCGCCCATCGTCCCCGGCATCCTGCCGATCGAGGACTTCGACAAGACGGTCCGCTTCGCCGACGCCTGCGGCACCCGCATCCCCGGCTGGATGTTCAAGGCCTACGACAACGCCGAGGACGAGGCGGCGCACGATCTGCTTTCCATCGCCGTCGCCACCGAACAGTGCGACGAGCTGATGGCGAGCGGCGTCGACCGGCTGCACTTCTACACGCTGAACAAGTCCGCCATGGTTTTCCAGGTCTGCCACGCGCTCGGCATCCAGCCGCGTCCCGCCCATCTCGCCGTCGGCTGCGGCTGAGGCCCGGCGGTCGAACTTGCCCCGCGGCGCCCCACGGCCTAGAGCTAGGGGCAGGGGAACAAGTTGCGGCGGTGGCAGGTGAGGCCGAAGCTCGATGCTGATGGGACGGAGCCCGGCGCGGCCGGGCAGGGCGCCCGGGCGCGCTCCGCCCGTGGGCCGCGGCCCGACCCCGACACCATCGCCGCGCTCGACCTCGGCACCAACAACTGCCGCCTTCTCGTCGCCCGGCCCCAGGGCGAGGGTTTCGAGGTCATCGACGCCTTCTCGCGCGCGGTGCGCCTGGGCGAGCATGTCGGGCGCTCGGGCGAGCTCAGCGCCGAGGCCCAGGCCCGCGCCATCAAGGCGCTCAGGATCTGCGCCGGCAAGCTGCGCCGCCACGGCGTCGGCAACGCCCGCATCGTCGCCACCGAGGCCTGCCGCCGCGCCGCCAACGCCGCCGCTTTCATGCACCGCGTCGCGCGCGAGCTGGGCCTGCGCGTCGAGGTCATCACCGCCGAGGAGGAGGCCCGCCTCGCCGTCGCCGGCTGCGCGCCGCTGATCGACGCCCGGGCCGAGCACCTGCTGGTGTTCGATATCGGCGGCGGCTCGACCGAGCTGATCTGGGTCGACATGTCGCGCACGCCGCCCTCGCGCCGCGTCAGCCTGATCCGGGCGCTGGCGCCCGCCGGCCGCAACGGCGCCGAGGACGCCAACGCCCGCGCCGCCGCCGCGCATATCGCCGACTGGATTTCCGTCCCGCTCGGCGTCTCCACGCTGCACGAGCGCTTCGCCCACATCGCCGCGCCGCGCGACCGCTTCGCTGCCATGGCGCGCGCCTTCGAGGATGAACTCGGCCCCTTCGCTCCCTTCCGCGCCGGCGACCGCGACGAGCTGGCGCGGCGGCTGCAGATCATCGGGGTCTCGGGCACCGCCACCACCTTCGGCGCCCTGCATCTGGGGCTGCGCAGCTATGACCGCAGCCGGGTCGACGGCCTGTGGCTCGCGCGCGGCGCGGTCGAGGCGGTGGCCGAGCGGCTGCTCTCGCCGCCGATCGAGCGCTCGGGCCTGCCCGACTACGGCCCCATCCGGGCCGCGTTCATGCTCTCGGGCGGCGCGATCCTGACCACGATCCTCGCGGCCTGGCCGGTGGAGCGCATGCGGGTCGCGGACCGCGGCCTGCGCGAGGGCATGCTCTATGGCCTCCTCAAGGGCCGCCGGGCCTCCGGATGACCGGGTAGGCGCATGGCACGCGGCAAGCGCGGATCCGGGCGCGGCGGGCGCGAGCTCAAGGTGCGCGTCAAGACCGCCAAGGGGCGGCGGCTGTCCTCGACGCTGTGGCTCGAACGTCAGCTCAACGACCCCTTCGTGCAGCGCGCCCGGCGCGAGGGCTACCGCAGCCGCGCTGCCTACAAGCTCGCCGGCATCGACGACCGCTTCCGCTTCCTCGTGCCCGGCGCCCGCGTGGTCGACCTCGGCTGCGCCCCGGGCGGCTGGTGCCAGGTGGCGGTGGCACGCGTCAACGCGCTGGGCGAGAAGTCGGGCAAGGCGCGGGGCACCGTGCTCGGCGTCGACATCGTCGAGGTCGAGCCGATCCCGGGCGCCGATCTCCTGCAGCTCGATTTCCTGGCCGAGGGCGCGGACCAGGCGGTGCGCGAGCGCCTGGGCGGACAGGCCGACGTGGTGCTCTCCGACATGGCCGCGCCCGCGACCGGGCACCGCCAGACCGACCACCTGCGCATCATGGCGCTGGCCGAGGCCGCGGCCGCCTTCGCCTTCGAGGTGCTCGCGCCGGGCGGCGCCTTCGTCGCCAAGGTGCTGCAGGGCGGCACCGAGGGCGACCTGCTGGCCCTGCTCAAGCGCCGCTTCGCCGCTGTCCAGCACGTCAAGCCCTCCGCCAGCCGGGCCGATTCGGCCGAGATGTACGTGGTCGCGACCGGCTTCCGGGCGGACGCCGGGCAGTGACCTCGGCCCGCCCTGGTCTGTCGGTGCACATGGGCATATTTTTAAAATCACTGTAAATCAATGACTTGTAAGCGTGTGCAATGTGCACACCCCTTTTGGGCGCTGGAAACCGCAGCGAATCGGGTGTTGGCGGCCGGTGCCGGCGGGCCGCGCATGTCTTGCGCACGTCGCCTGTCCGATCCCTCTTCCCTTTCGCAGCGCAACGTGAGATAGGGAGCCGCCAACACGCACACTCCGGAGAAAATCGGATGGAGATTCGTGAGGCGCTCACCTTCGACGACGTGCTGCTCGTGCCCGCGGCCTCCGAGCTGGTGCCCGCCCAGGCCGATCTGAGGACCCGCGTCACCCCGCAGATCGAGCTCAACATGCCGCTGCTGTCGTCGGCCATGGACACCGTGACCGAAGTCAACATGGCCATCGCCATGGCCCAGGCGGGGGGGCTGGGGGTGATCCACCGCAACCTCTCGCTCGAGGAGCAGGCCGAGCAGGTCCGCCAGGTCAAGCGCTTCGAATCCGCGATCGTCTACAACCCGGTGTCGCTCAGGCCCGACCAGACGCTGTGCGACGCCCAGGCGCTGCAGCGCCAGTACGCCATCACCGGTTTTCCGGTGGTCGACGCGAGCAACCGGCTGGTCGGCATCCTGACCAACCGCGACATGCGCTTCGCCGACGACCCGGCGACCCCGGTCTCCTCGCTGATGACGCGCTCGAACCTCGGCACCATGCGCGAGCCGGTCGACCTCGACGTCGCCAAGCGCGTCCTGCACGACCGCCGCATCGAGAAGCTGATCGTGGTCAACGAGGCCGGTGAGTGCACCGGGCTGCTCACCGTCAAGGACATCCAGAAGTCGGTGCTCAACCCCAACGCCTGCAAGGACAAGCTGGGGCGCCTGCGCGTGGCAGCCGCCTCCACCGTCGGCGAGGCGGGCTACGAGCGCAGCCGGGCGCTGGTCGACGCCGGCGTCGACCTGGTGGTGATCGACACCGCCCACGGGCATTCGCGCTCGGTCGCCCAGGCGGTCGAGCGCATCAAGACGCTGTCCAACTCGGTGCAGGTGGTGGCCGGCAACGTCGCCACCGCCGAGGCCACCCGCGCCCTGATCGACGCCGGGGCGGATGCGGTGAAGGTCGGCATCGGGCCCGGCTCGATCTGCACCACCCGCATCGTGGCCGGTGTCGGCGTGCCCCAGCTCACCGCGATCATGAACTGCGCCGAGGAGGCCGCCCGCACCGGCACGCCGATCATCGCCGACGGCGGCATCAAGTTCTCCGGCGACCTCGCCAAGGCCGTGGCCGCGGGCGCCAACTGCGCCATGGTCGGCTCGGCGCTGGCGGGCACCGACGAGGCGCCGGGCGAGGTCTATCTCTACCAGGGCCGCTCCTACAAGACCTACCGCGGTATGGGCTCGGTGGGCGCCATGGCGCGCGGCTCGGCCGATCGCTACTTCCAGCAGGAGGTGGCCGAGACGCACAAGCTGGTGCCCGAGGGAGTCGAGGGCCAGGTCGCCTACAAGGGCCCGGCCTCGGTGGTGATCCACCAGCTGCTCGGCGGCCTGCGCGCCGCCATGGGCTACACCGGAAAGCGGACCATCGACGAGATGCGCGGCAAGTGCGATTTCGTCCGCATCTCCGGCGCGGGCCTCAAGGAGAGCCACGTGCACAACGTGCAGATCACCCGCGAGACCCCGAACTACCGGGTCGGCTGACCGTCCCCGGGCAGCGGCCTTGACACCGGCAGCCCGCATCCAGGCGGCGATCGGGATCGTCGATGGCTGGCGCTCGGGACCCGAGCCGCTCGACCGGGTGCTCGCCGCCTGGGGCCGGCAGAACCGCTATGCCGGCTCGGGCGACCGGCGCGCCGTCGCCGACCTGGTCTACGACGCCGTCCGCCGCCTGCGCTCCGCCGCCTGGGTGGCAGGCGCGCCCGAGGACCATGGCGGCCGCAACGCGCTGATCGGCAGCCTTCTGCTGGACGGGCTGGACGAGGCCGCCATCTCCGCGCTGTTCTGCGGCACGGGCCATGCGCCGCCGGCCCTGACGGCGGCCGAGCGCGCCCGGCTCGCCCGGCCCCTGGAAGATGCGCCGCGGCCCGTGCGGCTCGACTACCCCGACTGGCTCGCGCCCCATCTCGCCGCGATCCCGGACGCGGCCCTGGCGCGCTGGCGCGAGCGCGCCCCCGTCTTCCTGCGCGTCAACACGCTGAAGGCGGCGCGCGGCGAGGCCATCGCCGCCCTTGCCGGGGACGCAATCGCGGCCGAGTCCGGCCCGCTCTCGCCGACCTGCCTGCGCGTTGCCGCCGGCGCCCGCCATGTCAGCGCCAGCCGCGTCTTCCGCGACGGCCTCATCGAGCTCCAGGACGCGGCAAGCCAGGCGGCGTCGGACTATGCCCGCGCCCGGCCGGGTGAGACCGTGCTGGACTACTGCGCCGGCGGCGGCGGCAAGACCCTGGCGCTGGCCGCCGCGATGGCCGGCAGCGGCCGGATCCACGCCCACGACATCGCGCCCGAGCGCCTCGCCCGGCTTCCCGAACGGGCCCGGCGGGCAGGCGTCGCGGTCACGCTGCACGCCCCGGGCGAGACCGTCGGGCTCGCCGGCGCCTGCGACCTCGTGCTGGTCGACGCGCCGTGCTCGGGCTGCGGAACCTGGCGCCGCCAGCCCGGGGCGAAGTGGCGGCTCACCGCCAATTTGCTCGCCGACCGCCTGGGCCGGCAGGACGAAATCCTCGCCGCCGCCGCCGCCGCGGTGCGCCCGGGCGGCCGGCTGGTCTATGTCACCTGCTCGATGCTCGCCCCCGAGAACGAGGACCGGGTCGGCCGCTTCCTCGCCGCCCATCCCGCGTTCGCGCCGGGGCGCGCGCCATTGCGCCTGTCGCCGCTCGACGGCGGCGACGGCTTCTTCGCCGCCGAGCTGATCCGGTCGCCAACCCGAGGCTGAGCCGAGCAGCGCACTGGAGCCGCGCGTTCATCTTTTGTAAACGATAGACAGGCTCTCCTGCAGGCTCCCCCGGGATGGGTTGGCCGATGAATTTTTCGCACGCGGAGTCGGAGTGGTGGAATGGCAGGCATGTCCTGCTCGGCTCGATGATCGCCGTGCCCGGGGCCCTCGCCGCCGGGGCGCTTGGCGTCATGGCGTTTCCGCCTGTCGGGGCGGGGCTCGTCGCGGCGGTTGCCCTCGCCCCGATGGCGCTTGTCGGCCTCGCCGCGTTGTACCGCCCCTCGGCGGCCGGGCGCATGCGCGCCTTCGCGGCGCGTCTCGAGCGGCTCGACTTTCCGGCCGTGGCAAGCACGCGCGGCGGGCAGGTGATCTATGCGAACTCTGCCATGCGCGCCGTGTGCGGCGATGACCGGACCGACCTCGCCAGCCTGCTGGACCGCGGGGTCGAGGTCACGCCCGCGGCGATCTATCGCCTGACGCAGGCAGCCCGCCGCCTGGGCTTCGGCTTCGAGAGGACACGCCGGCGCCCGGATGGCGCAGCGGTCTTCCTCGCCGCCCGCGTCGTGGACTCCGACGTCCTGGTCTGGACCGTCGTCCCGCCCGCCCGGATGCCTCGGGGCGCGGACGGGAACGATCCCGAACTGACGGCCGGTGCGCTCTTTCCCCGGCTGCGCGTGGACGAGGGCGGCAAGCTGATCGCCAACGCCGCGTTCCGGCGGCGCTATGCCGAGGTCGAGGACCAGCCGGCCGATCTGCTGACGGGCGGCGACGCCGATGCCGGGCGCTGGATGCTGCTGCGGCGGCGCGACGGCGCGACCGAGCTCTGCGGCGTCTGGAGCGCCTGCGGGGATGACGAAGAAAGCCGCGACGCGCGCCACATCGTGATCTTGCCCCTGCACGGCTGCGACGAGCCGCCCGGCGGCTGGGCCGGGCTGGACCTGATCCCGGTGGCGCTGATGCTGTTCGACCCCGCCGGCCGCCTCTTGTGGAGCAACGCCCACGCCCGCGAGGTCACGGGCATGGAGCTCGACCAGCTCTGCGAGCGCGGCGCCGGGCTCGAGC
>NZ_JBZSYN010000194.1:0-4350 GCF_058622915.1 Thermohalobaculum sp.
CACCGAGATCGCGCCCGGCCGGCCCGGCCCCGAGGGCGCCGACGAGGTCTCGTTCACCGCCGCGATCAACCCCGGGGTGCCGCCCGGGCCGATCGACCGCATCGCCTCGGGCGGCGAGCTGTCGCGCTTCCTGCTGGCCCTGAAGGTCTGCCTCGCCGCCCGCGCGCCCGGCCTCACCCTGATCTTCGACGAGATCGACCGCGGCGTCGGCGGCGCCACCGCCGACGCGGTCGGCCGCCGGCTCGCCACGCTCGCCCGGGGTGCCCAGGGCGCCCAGGTCCTGGTCGTCACGCACAGCCCCCAGGTGGCCGCGCGCGGCGACCATCACTGGCGAATCGCCAAGTCCACCGACGGCCGGCGCACCCGCACCGAAGTCGCGCCGCTCGATGCGGACTTGCGCATCGACGAAATTGCGCGGATGCTTGCAGGCGAGACGGTCACGCCCGAGGCCCGCTCGGCCGCGAGGGCGCTGATGAAGGTCTGAACATGGTCGGCGAAGTGGTGAAGAAGGCGGGCAAAGGCTTCGCGAACGCGACGGTCGGCCCCACCCAGGGCCTGGTCCAGCACGCCTTCGCCTATATCTTCAGCCCCTGGGGGCTCCTCGCGCTTGTCGCCTTCCTGATGATGGTCTGGGTGGTCCGCTAGGGCGCACGCCGCTCGCCGCGCCCGAACGCCACCAGCAGGTTGTTGGCCGGCAGCTCGCTCACCCGGGCGGCGCCGAAGCCGTGCGCGGCGGCGCGCCGCGAGACCTCGTCGAGGTCGCGCACGCCCCACTCCGCGTTCGCCTCCCTCAGCGCCGCGTCGAACTCGGCGTTGGATGGCGTGGTGTGCTCGCCGCCGCGGCGGAAGGCGCCGTAGAACACCAGCACGCCGCCGGGCGCCAGCGCCTGCGCCGCCCCGGCCACGATGCCCTCGGCCACGGCCCAGGGCGCGATGTGGATCACGTTGACCGCGATCACCGCCGCGAGCGGCCCCAACCGCCGCACCTCGGACGCCGCCGCCCAGTCCCCGCCGGCGTCGAGCGCGAACGGCGCGCGCAGGTTCGCCAGCCCCGCCGCCCGGCGCCAGGCGGCGATGGAGGCATGGTGCTCGGGGTGGATGTCGGTCGGCTGCCAGTCGAGGCCGGGGAAGCTGCCGGCCCAGTGGGCGATGTGCTGGCCGGTGCCCGAGCCGATCTCCAGCACCGTGCCCTCGCGCCCCTCCAGAAGCGGCCGCAGCGCCTCGGTGATCGGCGGGCAGTTGCGCTCGAAGGTCGGCGAGAAGATCCGTCCGTCCGGCGCCGCCTGCGCCGTCTGGGCCGTATATTTCGGCATGAAGGGCGCAGGCGGGCGGGTCACTTCTGCGGCGCCACCACCATGGTCATCTGGCGGTTCTCCATGCGCGGCATCGATTCGACCTTGCCCAGGCCCTCGACATCGCCGGCGATGCGCTCCAAAAGCTCGCGCCCCAGCTCCTGGTGCGCCATCTCGCGGCCGCGGAACCTGAGCGTGACCTTGACCTTGTCGCCCTCGCCCAGGAACTTGGTCACCGCGCGCATCTTCACGTCGTAGTCGTGCGTGTCGATGTTGGGGCGGAACTTGACCTCCTTGATCTCGATGACCTTCTGCTTCTTCTTGGCCTCGGCGGCCTTCTTCTGCTGTTCGTACTTGAACTTGCCGAGGTCCATGATCTTGCAGACCGGGGGGCTGGCCCCGGGCGAGATCTCGACGAGGTCGAGACCGGCCTCCTCGGCCATCTCGACGCCCCGCTCCGGGGGCACGACGCCGACATTGTCGCCGTTCTCGTCGATGAGGCGGATTTCCGGCACGCGGATGTGGTGGTTGACGCGCGGACCCGTGTCCCGCGTCGGGGGTGCGTTGTGCGGACGTCTGGCTATGGATCAGTCTCCCTCGTCTGGGCCCCGCCGCGCGCCTTCGGCGGCGGATGCGTGGCAACAAGACACGACTCGCCGCCCCTGGCCCTGGCGGCCGGGGCGGCGCGCGCTCTGTGAAGTATAATCCGGCCCGGCGCAAGGGAAAAGGGCGCGCATGCGCCCCCGGGGCGGGCGGCCGAGGCGCCGGCGCCCAAGGCGCGTGCCGGGCCGCGCGCGGCTCAACCGGCCCGCGTCAGGTCCGGCGCCGTCGCCTCGGCCGCCAGTGCCGCGACCGCCTCATCGAGCGTCACCACCTTCTGCCCCGGCTCGCCCAGCCGGCGCACCGAGACCGTGCCCGCCTCGACCTCCTGCCGGCCCACCGCCAGGATCAGCGGCACATGCGCGGCCGAGTGCTCGCGCACCTTGTAGTTGATCTTCTCGTTGCGCTTGTCGGCCTCGGCGCGCAGGCCCGCCGCGCCCAGCCGCGCCACCACCGCGTCGGCGTAATCGTCGGCATCCGAGACGATGGTCGCCACCACCGCCTGGCGCGGCGCCAGCCATAGCGGGAAGCGCCCGGCATACTGCTCGATCAGGATGCCGAGGAAGCGCTCGAACGAGCCCAGGATGGCCCGGTGCAGCATCACCGGGCGCTTGCGCGCGCCGTCGGCGTCGACATATTCGGCGTCCAGCCGCTCGGGCAGGTTGAAGTCCACCTGGAAGGTGCCGCACTGCCACTCGCGCCCGATGGCGTCGGTCAGCTTGAAGTCGAGCTTCGGCCCGTAGAAGGCGCCCTCGCCGGGGTCCACCGTGAAGTCCGTGGTGACCTTGCGCACCGCCGATTCCAGCGCCGCCTCCGCCTTGTCCCAGATGGCGTCCGAGCCCACCCGCACCTCGGGCCGGGTCGACAGCTTGACGTCGAACGACTCAAAGCCCAGGTCGCGGTAGATCGAGGCCAGCAGCTCGATGAAGGCGCGCGTCTCGCCCTCGATCTGGTCCTCGGTGCAGAAGATGTGCGCGTCGTCCTGGGTGAAGCCCCTGACCCGCATCAGCCCGTGCATCGACCCCGAGGGCTCGTGCCGGTGGCACGAGCCGAACTCGGCCAGCCTCAGCGGCAGGTCGCGATAGCTGCGCACACCTTGGTTGTAGATCTGCACGTGGCCCGGGCAGTTCATCGGCTTGAGCGCGTTGATTCGCTTGGCATCGCCGCCCTCGTCCACCTCGACGATGAACATGTGCTCGCGGTACTTCTCCCAGTGCCCCGAGGCCTCCCACAGCTTGCGGTCGATCACCTGCGGCGTGCGCACCTCGCGATAGCCCGCGGCGTCGAGCCGGCGCTGCATGTAGGCCTGCAGCTGGCGCCAGACCATCCATCCCGGCGGGTGCCAGAAGATCATGCCCGGCGCCTCCTCCTGGGTGTGGAACAGGTCCATCTCGCGCCCGATGCGGCGATGGTCGCGCCGCTCGGCCTCCTCGAGCTGGTGCAGATAGGCCTTGAGCTCGTCGCGGTTGCGGAACGCCACGCCATAGATGCGCTGCAGCATCTTGTTGCGGCTGTCGCCGCGCCAGTAGGCCCCGGCCACCTTCATCAGCTTGAAGGCGTCGGCCGGCACCTGACCGGTGTGTTGCAGGTGCGGGCCGCGGCACAGGTCCTGCCAGGGACCGTGCCAGTACATGCGCACCGGCTCGCCCTCGGGGATCGCCTCGACCAGCTCCACCTTGTAGGGCTCGCCGGTCTCGCGGTAGTGGCGAATCGCCTCGGCGCGCGGCCACACCTCGGTCTTGACCGGGTCGCGCGCGGCGATGATCTCGCGCATGCGCTTCTCGATGGCGGCGAAGTCGTCGTCCGAGAACGGCTCGTCGCGGTCGAAGTCATAATACCAGCCGTTCTCGACCACCGGGCCGATGGTGACCCTTGTGTCGGGGAACAGCTCCTGCACCGCGCGGGCCATGATATGCGCCAGGTCGTGGCGGTAGAGCTCGTAGGTCGCCGCCGCATCGTCCCTGGGCGTGAGGATGCTGAGCTCCGCATCCCGCTCGATCGGCCAGGAAAGGTCCCACAGCCGCCCGTCGAGGCGTGCCGCGATGGCCTGCTTGGCCAGCGAGGGCGAGATGTCGGCGGCGATCTCGCGCACCGTGACGCCGCGCTTGTAGCTGCGGCTGGCGCCGTCCGGCAGCCTGATCGTCACGTCCTCGCGCTGGTCGACGGCCTGCTGTTCCACGTCCATGCCCTTCTTTGCGGAAGCCGCGCGCAAACTCCCCGCCGCGCGCGGCGCTGTCAAGCGCGCGCATCGTCCCGGATAAAACTGACCGTCGCCGCCGCCGCTCTGTTCCCGGGGGCTGTTCTCCCCGGCTGTGTTCCCTGGACTGTGTTCCCCGGGCTCAGATCCCCCGGGGCTGTGTTCCCCGGCGCGGCTCAGAGTGGCCGGGCGAAGCTGCGGCCCGCGGCGCGCTCATAGACCGCCAGCGTCGCGCGCTGCATCGCCGCCACCGTGTAGCGG
>NZ_JBZSYN010000195.1:0-24507 GCF_058622915.1 Thermohalobaculum sp.
ACCACGCCGGCCTCGACGGCGAGACCCGGTCCACGCGCCAGGACCGCTTCACCAGCGAGGACGGGCTGGTGATGGTGGCCACTGTCGCCTTCGGCATGGGCGTGGACAAGCCCGACGTGCGCTTCGTGGTCCATGCCGACCTGCCGAAATCGGTCGAGGCCTACTACCAGGAGGTCGGCCGCGCGGGGCGCGACGGGGCGCCGGCCGACACGCTCACGCTTTACGGCATCGACGACATCAAGCTCAGGCGCCTGCAGATCGACCAGTCCGACGCGCCCCGCGAGCGCAAGCGCGCCGACCACCAGCGCCTGAATGCGCTCCTGGCGCTGGCCGAGGCCCCCCACTGCCGCCGCCAGACGCTGCTCGCCTATTTCGGCGAGACGCGCGCGCAGCCGTGCGGCAACTGCGACCTGTGCCGCGACCCTCCCGCGCTGTTCGACGGCACCGAGGCGGTGCAGAAGGCGCTCTCGGCCATGCTGCGCACCGGCGAGCGCTTCGGCGTCGAGCACCTGATCGCGGTGCTGCGCGGCGAGGACGGCGCGCGCATCCGCCAACTCGGCCATGACCGGCTGCCCACCTTCGGCGTCGGCGCCGAGATCGAGAAGGGCCGCTGGCGCGGCATCTTCCGCCAGCTCTACGCGCTGGGCTACGCGTCCGTGGGCGAGATGGGCGGCTGGCAGGTCACGCAAACCGGCCGCGACGTGCTCAGGGGCACCGAAAGCGTCATGCTGCGCCAGGAAGCCCTGAAGCCGAACGGCAAGGCCCGCAAGGCCGCCCGCCTGGCCCCCGGCCTCGCGCCCGAGGACGACGAGCTCTTCGCCGCCCTGAAGGCCAGGCGCAGCGAACTGGCCAGGGCCCGCGGTGTCCCGGCCTACGTGATCTTTCACGACGCCACCCTGATCGACATCGCCGCGAAGAAGCCCCAGACCCTCGATGCGCTCAGCCAGTGCCACGGTATCGGCGCGAGGAAGCTCGAGCGCTTCGGCCGCGATTTCCTCGAAGTCGTCGCCGCCGGACCGGTCGAATTGCCCCACCCGGCCCGGCGCAAGCTGGCCGGCGACCCGGCGGGCCGGCTATTCGACGCGCTGGTCGACGCCCAGGCCGGGCTGATCCGGGGCGAGACCGGGACCGACCGCTACCTGGTATGCACCAGCACAACCCTGGCCAAGATCGCCGAGGCCCGTCCGCCCGACCACGCCGCGCTCGAGCGCATCCCCGGCGTCGGCCCGCTGAAGGCCGAACGCTTCGGCGCCGTCTTCCTCGCCTGCATCGAGGAGACGGACCCGTGATCCCGCCCGACCGTGCCGGCGCCGCGATCGAGGCGCCCGCGGCGGCCTTGACAGCCCGCCCGCGACGCCTGTCCAATCCGCCGACCGGTCCCCAGGGAGCAGGCGCATGAAAGTTCCTCCAGCCGCGCTGGCGGCCGTGCTGGCCATCGCGGCCGGCTGCCAGACGGCGACCACGCCGCCTGCACCCGGCACGGCCCCGAGCCCCTCGGCCGGCCCCACGGCCCGGCTGGCGCCGGCCGCCTTCGACCCCCCGAAGCCGGGCACCATCATCGTGGGGCACCGCGCGGACGGCTCGCTCGAGAAGACCCGCGTCCTCGCCGTGCAGGGCCACACCGTGACGCTGCTCGAGGACGGCCAGCGGGTCACGCGCTATCCGTTCTGCTATGGCTGCGCGGACCCGCTGCACGGGACGGTCGAGATGGCCCGCTACACCTCGCTGTGGCCGCTCGAGGTCGGCAAGTCGGTGACCTTCCAGAGCCGCCGCGCCGGCGACGGCGCCGTCCGGGTCCACATCGTCACGGTCGCCCGGTCGCAGACCGTCCAGACCGAGTTCGGCCCCTTCGACGCCTTTGTGGTCAAGGAGGAGGTCAGGGGCGCCGGCGAAAACCGCTGGCACGGGACGCGCACGCAGTGGTATGCGCCTAAGCTCCACTGGGCCGTGAAATCCACCTGGCAAAGCTCGGACGGCCAGTCCGGCAGTTGGGAGATCGCCGCCATCGCCCTGGCGCAGTAGAGCCGATGAAGATCGCCAGCTTCAACATCAACGGCGTCAAGGCGCGCCTCGCCGCGCTCGTCGACTGGCTTGGCGAGGCCAAGCCCGACGTGGCGCTCTTGCAGGAGATCAAGTCGGTCGACGAGGCGTTTCCCCGCGCCGAGATCGAGGAGCTGGGCTACAACATCGAGACCCACGGGCAGAAGAGCTTCAACGGCGTCGCCATCCTGTCGAAGCGCCCGATCGAGGACCTCGCGCGCGGCCTGCCCGGCGACGACGCGGACGAGCAGGCGCGCTGGCTCGAGGGCACCGTCATGGGCGAGCGCGACGCCGTGCGGCTGTGCTGCCTCTACCTGCCCAACGGCAACCCGGCGCCGGGTCCGAAGTTCGACTACAAGCTCGCCTGGATGGCGCGGCTAGAGGCGCGCGCCCGCGCCCTGCTCGGCTCCGAGCAGATCGCCCTGATGGCCGGGGACTGGAACGTCATCCCCGAGCCGCGCGACGCCGAGAACCCCGACAAGTGGACGGACGACGCCCTGTTCTTGCCCGAGACGCGTTCCGCCTTCCGCCGCATCCTGTGGCTCGGATTCGCCGACGCCATCCGCGAGACCACCCAGGCCGGCGGCGTCTACACCTTCTGGGACTACCAGCGCGGCGCGTGGGCCCGCAACGATGGCATCCGCATCGACCACGCGCTGCTCACGCCGCAGGCCGCCGACCGCCTGGTTGCCGCCGGCATCGACAAGGACCTGCGCGACCGCGAGAAGCCCTCCGACCACGTGCCGGTCTGGGTCGAGCTGGACGTCTGAACACCCTGCCGGGCATCACCGGCCCGGCCGACCGCGCTTCGAGAACGCCCGCAGCCGGCCCCATCGGGGTCAGGCGTCTCCCGGTCGCCGGCGGTCACAAGCGCAGGCCACCGTCGATCTCCAGGATCCGACCATTGCAGTAGTCGTTGGTCAGGATGAACAGCGCGGTGCGCGCGATCTCCTCGGGTGTGCCGAAGCGCCCCGCCGGAATCTTGGAGACGATCTTGTCGCGCATCTTCGAGGGGATCTTCGCGACCATGCGCGTGTCGGAGAACCCCGGCGCAATGCCGGCAACCCGGATCTGATGGCGTGCGAGCTCCTTGGCCCAGGTCACGGTCATGGCAGCGACGCCTGCCTTCGCAGCCGCGTAGTTGGTCTGCCCGAAGTTGCCGGCGCGGGAAATGCTGGAGATGTTGACGATCACTCCGCCGTGGCCGCCTTCGATCATGTGCACGGCGGCCTCGCGTCCGCACAGGAAGACGCCCCTGAGGTCCACCGCGATGACCTTGTGGAAGTCGTCGAGGGACATCTTCTTCTCCACCTTGCCGTCGCGCGCCTTCACAAGCAGGGCATCGCTGGTCACGCCGGCATTGTTGATGACGCCGTCGACGCTGCCGAAGTCCTTGTCGATGCTGTTGAAGACCTGCTCGACGCTCGCTTCGTCGGTCACGTCGGCGAGGTAGTCCCGGGCCTCGCCGCCGGCTTCGGAACACAGCCGCCTGGTCTGCCCTAGCTCGTCCTCATCGACATCCACCAACGCGAGATTTGCGCCCTGCCCGGCGATCAGCTCGGCCATTTTGCGGCCCAAGCCGCGGGCCGCACCGGTCACGACGATGGTCTTGCCTTCGATATCCATGAAATCCTCCGCCTCGTCGCCGGGGCTCGGCCGTTGTGGGCCGCGACGCCCGGCTTACCGTCCCTGCGATGGTGGTGCCGTCGGCGGAGGAGACAATGGGCCAAGCCCGATCTTCCATGCGGCGACCTGACACGGGGCCGCACGTCTTCGCTCAGGGGCGCGCGGTGGCGGGTTGCGATCTGCCGCACTCGGCGGCGCCGCCTCAGCGCCCCGCCGCGGCCTCGAGTCCCATCCTGGCATAGACCGGCACAAAGCGCCCCATGCGCGCCGCGCGCTCGGGGTTCGAGGCGTTGCCGTCGAGCCCCCGCTTCTTCACGCCCTGGATGATCGCCGCCATGCGGAAGAAGCTGAAGGCGAGGCAGAAGGCAAAGCCCGGGATGCCTGAAAGCCCCATGCGCCGGCAATAGGCCGCCACATACTCCTCCTCGCTGGGGATGCCCAGCGCCCTGCGCTCGATCCCGCCCAGCCCGCGCGTGTCCTCGCCCGGCGGCATGCGCCACTGCATGCACTGGTAGGCGAGGTCCGAGAACGGGTGTCCCAGCGTCGACAGCTCCCAGTCCAGCACCGCCACGATGCGCGGGGCGTCGGCGGCGAAGATCATGTTGTCGAGGCGATAGTCGCCATGCACCAGGCTGACCCGCCCGTCGTCCTTGGGCTGGTTCGCCTCCAGCCAGTCGATCAGCGCGTCCATGTCCGGGATCGCCCCGGTCTCCGAGGCCCGGTACTGCTTGGTCCAGCGCCCGATCTGGCGCGCGAAATAGCTGCCGGGCTTGCCGAAGTCGGCCAGGCCCACGGCCTCGTAATCGACGCTGTGCAGCGCCGCCAGCACCCGGTTCATCTCGTCGAACACCGCGCAGCGCTCGCCGGGCGAGAGATCGGGCAGCGTCGGCTCGTTGAAGCTGCGCCCCGGCGCATAGCCCATGACGTAGAACATCGAGCCGATCACGCCCTCGTCCTCGCACAGCAGGTGCATGGGCGGCACCGGCACGTCGGTGCCGCGCAGCGCCCGTTGCACGCGGAACTCGCGGTCCACGGCATGGGCGGATTTGAGCAGCTGCCCGGGCGGCTTGCGCCTGAGCACTAGCCGGCCCGAGGGGCTGTCGAGCAGGTAGGTCGGGTTCGACTGGCCAACGCCGAACTTGCTCGCTGTCAGCGGCCCGCGAAAGCCCGGCAGATGCACGGTGAGATACCGCTCGACCGCGGCGACATCCAGGGCAAGCGCGTCACCGGGCACCGCCCTGCCCTCAGACCGGCTGGTTGCCGTACTGGCGCAGCTCGCGCCGCGCCACCTGGCGGCGGTGCACCGCGTCGGGACCGTCGACCAGCCGCATGGTGCGCAGCTTGGTCCACATCTCGGCCAACGGCGTGTCCTGGCTGATCCCGGCGGCGCCGTGCAACTGGATGGCGTCGTCGACGATCCTGAGCGCAATCCTGGGCGCCTCGACCTTAATCATCGAGATCCAGGGCTGGGCGGCGCGCACGCCCTCGGTGTCCATCACCCAGGCGGCCTTGAGGCACAACAGCCGCGCCTGCTCGATCGCCATGCGGGCATCGGCGATGATGTCGTAGTTTCCGCCCAGCCTGGCCAGCGGCTGGCCGAAGGCGGTGCGCGCGAGCGCCCGGCGACACATGATCTCGAGCGCCTGCTCGGCCTGGCCGATCGAGCGCATGCAGTGGTGGATGCGCCCGGGCCCGAGCCGCGCCTGGCTGACCTCAAAGCCCCGTCCCTCGCCCAGCAGCAGATCCTTGTCGGGCACCTTCACGTCGCTCAGCCGCACATGCATGTGGCCATGCGGCGCGTCGTCGTGGCCGAACACGGTCATGGCGCGCAGCACCTGGGCGCCGGGCGCGTCGGCCGGCACTACGAACTGGCTGTGCTGGTGGTGGCGGTCGCCGTCGGGGGTCGACTTCGCCATCACGATGTAGACCTTGCAGCGCGGATCGCCGGCGCCGCTCGACCACCACTTCTCGCCATTGAGCACCCAGTGGTCGCCCTCGCGCCGGGCCTCGAGCGAGATGTTGGCGGCATCCGACGAGGCCACCCCCGGCTCGGTCATCAGGAAGGCCGAGCGGATCTCGCCCGCCAGCAGCGGCTTGAGCCAGCGCTCCTTGTGCTCAGGCGTGCCGAAATGGTGGAACACCTCCATGTTGCCGGTGTCGGGTGCGGCGCAGTTGAACACCTCGGCCGCGATGCCGACCTTGCCCATCTCCTCGGCCAGATAGGCGTATTCCACGTTGCACAGCCCCGGGCCGCGGTCGGTGTTGGTCAGCCAGAAGTTCCACAGCCCGCGCTCGCGCGCCTTCGCCTTCAGCCCGTCGAGGATCTCGATCTGCCGCTGCGTCAGGGCGAACCGGTCGCCGGCCTTGCCGATCTCTGCATGGAACTCGGCATCGGCCGGCGCGATCTCGTCCGCGATCATGGCACGCACCCGCTCGACCAGCGGCTTCACGCGCTCGCTCATGCCAAGGTTCATGGCTCTCTCCCGTCTCAGCGCACGCCGCCGAAAAGCTCGTGCCCGTGGTCCACGTTGATGCCGCCGCTGACGGGGACGATCCCGCCGGTGGTGAAGGCGCCGCCGCGGCCGCACAAAAACAGCACGCAGCCGGCGATGTCGTCGGCGCGCCCGATCCGGCCCATCGGCACGTCGGCCGCCACCTGCGCGCGCTTCGCCTCGTCGCCGGTGAAGTGCCGGGTCATGCGGCTCAGGAACGGCCCCGGCGCCAGCGCGTTCACCGTGATCTGCCGACCCGCCAGCTCCTTGGCCAGGATGCGCGTCAAGTGGTGCACCGCGGCCTTGGATGCGGCGTAGGAATAGACCAGGTCCCCCACCGGCACCTCGCCCGCGACCGAGCCGATATTGACAATCCGCGCCGGTTCGTCGCGCGTCGCCGCGGCTTCCAGCAGCGGGGTCATGTCGCGCGTGAGCGTGAACAGCCCGGCACAGTTGATCGACATCACCGTGTTCCAGGCGTGGAAGGGGAACTCGGCATAGGCCGCGCCCCAGCTCTTGCCGGCGTTGTTGACCAGGATGTGCAGGCGGTCGGTGCGCGCGCGGATCTCGGCGCTCAGCGCCGCGACCCCCGCCTCGGTGCCGACATCGCCGGCGAAGCCCTCGGCGGCCCCGGGGCCGATGGCGTTCAGCTCCCGGGCTACCGCGGCGCAGGCATCGCCCTTGCGTGAGGCGATCAGAACCCGCGCGCCGGCGCGCACCAGCGCCTCGGCGGCCATGCGCCCGATGCCGGTGGCCGCCCCCGTGACCACGGCAGTCTTGCCGCTCAGGCCGAACAGCTGTTCGAGATAGTCCACGCGCGCCTCCCTCGGCGGGTCCCCGATTCCCTTGTAGCAGCCGGGATTCGCCTTGAGAAACCGGTTTTCGCGCGCACATCCTCGGGTGGAGCCCATCAGCCCAGAGGAGGCCCCGGATGCCCCCAACCATGAAACGCGCCGTGCTGGCGAAGCGGCCCGAAGGCCACCCGACGCCCCAGAACTTCCGCCTCGAGGAAGCCCCGGTGCCTGAGCCCGGCGAGGGCGAGATCCTCGTCCGTGTCATCTGGCTATCGCTCGATCCCTACATGCGCGGGCGGATGGACGAGGGGAAATCCTACGCCCAGCCCGTGCCCATCGGCGGCACCATGGAAGCGGGCTGCGTCGCCCAGGTGGTCGCCTCGCGCAACCCGAAATTCGCGGCCGGTGACTACGTCACCCACCGCTTCGGCTGGTGCACCCACGCCGTCAGCGACGGCAAGGCGGTGCGCAAGCTCGACCCCGCGACCGCGCCGCTTTCCACCGCGCTGGGCGTCCTCGGCATGCCGGGGCTGACCGCCTATGCCGGGCTCAACGAGCACGGCCGGCCGAGGGCGGGCGAGACGCTGGTGGTGGGCGCGGCAACCGGCGCCGTCGGCTCGGTGGTGGGCCAGCTCGCGAAGATCGGCGGCCTGCGCGCGGTGGGCGTGGCCGGCGGGCCGGACAAGTGCCGCTTCGCCGTCGAGGCGCTCGGCTTCGACGCCTGCCTCGACCACCACGCGGCAGTGGATGCGGCGGCGCTGCGCAAGCAGCTCACCGCCGCCTGCCCCGACGGCGTCGACATCTACTTCGAGAACGTGGGCGGCAAGACGCTCGAGGCGGTGATCCCGCTGATGAACCCGTTCGGCCGCATCCCCGTGTGCGGCATGATCGCCTGGTACGACCTGGGCGGGCTGGGGCTGGGCGAGGCGCCGGGGCCGAACCTGCTGCACCGCGTGTGGAGCACGATCCTGGTGAACCGGCTCGCCGTGCGCGGCTTCATCGTCACCGACCATGCCGACCGCTTCCGCGATTTCATCACGGAGGTCGGCGGCCATGTGCGCGAGGGCCGGCTGAAATACCACGAGCACATCACGGAAGGCATCGAGAACGCCCCGGCAGCCTTCCTCGCCATGCTGAAGGGCGGCAATTTCGGCAAGACGCTGGTGAAGGTGGCCGAGGCATGACCGCCGCTTTCCTCGCGCTCGCCACTGTCGAGCGGGATTCATCCCGCCCGAAGCATTAACCATACCGACCGTCCAAACCGCGTTTTTAATGAAATCAATTGCTTGACTATGCGTCCACATGTGGACACCGCGCCAGCCTACCCTTCCGGCACTTCGTAGCGGAAGCGGAAGGCGTCCCCCAGAGCCGCCACCCGGCCCACCGAGGGCGCTGGGAAATGCGCCGGCAGGACCAGGTGCCCGTGCTCGGCGCAGGCCCCCAGCACCCGTCTGCGCGAGGCAATGCTCTGCTCGGGGTCGCTGTCGACCATGAACCACCAGTCGGGCCTGAGGCACTGCATTGGCGAGTGCAGCAGGTCGCCCCACATCACCCCGTGGACCCCGCGCGAGTCGAGATGCACCGCCACGTGCCCCGGCGTGTGCCCCGGGATCGGCTCGAGCCCGATCTCGTCGTCGAGCGCGAAATCGCCGTCCACCAGCTCGGCCTGCCCCGCCTGGATCACCGGCAGCGCGTTCTCCGCGTATTGCGGCAGCCCGGCCCGCTCGGCGTGCCCGACCTCCGCGCGGGCCAGGATGTAGCGGGCGTTGGGGAAGGTCGGCACCCAGCGGCCATCGACCAGCCGCGTGTTCCAGCCCGAGTGGTCGGCGTGGAGATGCGTGCACAAGACGTAGTCCACTGCCTCGGGCGCCACGCCCGCCTCGGCCAGCCGCTTGAGCCAGCGCCGGTCCGTGCGCCCCGCCCAGGCGGGGATGCGGGCGTTGGTCTTGTCGCAGCCGATGCAGGTGTCGATCAGGATGGTGTGCCGGTTGGTGCGCACCAGATAGGACTGGATCGCCAGCAGTGCCTTGCCGCTGGCCGCCTCGATCGCCCAGGGCGTGAACTGGGGGGCAAGCGCCGCGATTTCCTCGGGGTCGGCACCCGGGAACATCTCGCCGGGCAGGCGGAAGGGGATCTGCATCTCCATGACGCGGCGCACCGTCATTGCGCCCAGGGGGAAGGCGGGCGGCAGCAGGTCGACGCTCATGCCTCGTCCTCCCTGGCCAGTGCCTCGCGCAGCGCCGTCTTCAAGACCTTGCCGTAGTTGTTCTTCGGCAGCTCCTCGACGACCCGCCAGACCTTCGGCCGCTTGAAGCGGGCCATGTGGTCCAGGCAGTGGCGCTCCAGCACAGCCGCGTCCGGCACCACGCCGGGGCGCGGCACGACGAAGGCCACCACCTCCTCGCCCCAGTCGGGGTGCGGGCGGCCGACGACGGCAACCTCGGCGACGCCTTTGGCCGTCAGCAGCACCTCCTCGACCTCGCGCGGGTAGATGTTGGAGCCGCCTGAGATGATCAGGTCTTTCGAGCGGTCCTTGAGTGCGACGAAGCCCATCGGGTCGATGACGCCGACATCGCCGGTCCTGAGCCAGCCGTCGCGGATCGCGGCGGTAGTGGCCTGAGGGTTACCCAGATAGCCCGCCATGACGCAGTCGCTGCGCACCGCGATCTCGCCCGGCTGGCCCGGCGGCAGCCCCCGCCCGCCGTCGTCGAGCACGGCAACCTCGGTGGCCGAGCGGGGAAATCCCACGCTCGCCAGCACCTCGTCGCGCCTGGGCAGGGCCGGGTCGGCGTGCATCGCCTTGGTCACGTGGGTGATCGTCATCGGGCACTCGCCCTGCCCGTAGAGCTGGTAGAGGTTCGGCCCGAACAGCTCCAGCGCCCGCTTCAGGTCGGCCAGATACATCGGCGCCCCGCCATAGCACAGGGTCTTCAGCCCGCGCAGGTTGGCCTCCCCCGCCGCGGGATGGTTCACCAGCCGCATCACCATGGTCGGCGCGGCGAAGAACGAGACGCGTTCGTGTTGGGCCAGTACCTCGAACACCCGCTGCGGGTCGAAGGCCGGATGCACCAGGTTCGCCGCCCCGTGCATGACGAAAGGCAGCGCGTAGAGCCCCGAGCCATGGCTCATCGGCGCCGCGTGCAGGCGCACGTCGCCCGCGCCCACCCGGTCCACGTCGGCCAGGTAGATCAGCGACATGGCGGCGAGGTTGCGGTGCGTCAGCACCGCGCCCTTGGGCCGGCCGGTGGTGCCGGAGGTGTAGAAGATCCAGGCGGCATCGTCGGGGCGGCTGTCGACGCTATCCACCCGGTCGCCCGCCAGCAGTGCCGCGAAGTCGGCGCTGCCGGTCGCCACGACGGGCGGAATGCCGCTCTTGCTGCCAAGTCCCTCGGCGACCTTTGGCGTCGCGATGCACAAGGGCGCGCCCGCATTCTCCAGGATCCAGGCGATCTCGCGCGGGTGCAGCTTGGCGTTGATCGGCACCGCCGCCATGCCGGCGCGCCAGATGCCGTAGAGCACCGGCAGGAACTCGGGCACGTTCTCCATCGCCATGCCGACATGGGCCCCGGGCCTCAGCCCGTGGCGGTCGCGCAGCGCCCCGGCAATGCGCGCGACCTGATCCTCGAAGGCGCCGTAGCCCAGCGTACCGCCCTCCCAGATCACCGCCGGGCTCTGAGGAACCCGCCGTGCGATCTGGGCGAGGCCGGTGGACAGGTTCATCTGACGTGCTCTTTGGGCTCCGTCGTCAGGTTTACGATCATCGCGTCCCGCGGATGCTGCGGGTAGAGCGCGGTCACCCGCGGGTCGTGCCCCGGGATCAGCCGGTCGAGGCTGCCGCCCGCGAGCCGGAACAGCCGCTCGTGACCCTCGCAGTAGTCGGGCACGTCGGCAATGATCGGGAACGGATTGCCCTTGGTCAGGTTGGCATAGAAATGCACCGCGTCCGAGGCCAGCACCACCAGCCCGCGCCGCGTCTCGACCGAGACCGACTGCAGCCCGCGGCTGTGCCCGCCGATAAAGTGCATGTTGATGCCCGGACAAAGCTCGTCGTCGCCGTCGACGAAGCGCACCCGGCCGGCATAGTTGGCGCGGATCAGCGTGGTCACGTCGTCGGCCTCGAAGGGCGCGCGCGGCGCGCGGTAGCGCATGTAGCGGCCGGTGGCGAAGCGCACCTCCTCGTCCTGGATGACGAACTCTGCCTTCGGAAACAGGTCGAGGTTGCCAGCATGGTCGTAGTGCAGGTGCGTGATGATCACCGTCTCCACGTCCTCGGCCTTCACGCCCAGCGCCGCCAGCCCCTCGGAGGGACAGCGCAGGAAGTTGCGCTTGCGCGCCCGTGCCCGCGCCTCGGTAAAGCCGGTGTCGACCAGAACCGTCCGGCCCGCGCCACGGATCAGCCAGACGAAATAGTCGAGCGGCATCGGCCCGTCATGCGCATCGGGTAGCAGGAAGTTCTCGCGCGCGCGGCGCTCAGACTCGGCATATTTGATGGCATGGATCTCGTAGTGGGGCGTGCTGGTCATCTTTGGTCCTGCTCGATGGTCCCCTCGGGAAACGCCGCCAAGCGCGCCCCAGCACGATGCCTAGCGCGCCGGCAAAACCGGCGCAATGGCGTCGAGCCGTCACTCGCGCCGGGCGACAGGCCTCGCGGAATCTACTCCCAGGCGGGCGCGAACACCCGGCCCTCCATCAGGACGCGGGCGGTGCGGACCACGCTGGCGCGCCGGGCGACAGGCCCGTCCGCAGACTGTGCCACCTCGGCCCACACCGGCAGGACCCCCGACCCGTGGCCGACATTAAGCGCCTCGCCCTGCGGCACCCGGTCGGCACATTCGTGCGCCAGGGTTCCGGGCACCCGCGCCGCCACTGCAGCGCACATCGCTCCGGTCAGCGGGATCGCCAGATGCGGCGCGCCCATCGACAGCATGCGCACCTGGATGCTGCACTCCTCCCGGCGCAGGCGCTGACCCGACAGCGTCGGCGCGTCTGCCGCGGCCGCAACCATTGCGATCTTGGGCGCCGCCTGCGCGCGCCGGCTGGCCTCCCTTGGCGACGCGGCAAGCCCGGCCGCTACCGCCGCGGCCGCTCGAATGTCCTCCATCCGCGCCATCAGCGGAATCCGCTCGCGCAGCTGGCTCGGCAGCTCGGTCCCGCTGAGCCCGAGATCGGCGGCCCGCACGAAGACGCAAAGGTTCGACGCATCAACGATCGAGGCCGCAATGGTCGTACCATCCGGCAGGCTCAGCATGTCTTGAGGCGCGCCGGTCGGCAGCAACCGGCCGGTCGTGGCCCCGCCGGGGTCGTGGAAGTCCAGACGGATCGGCGCCCCGGTCCCGGAGACCCCGGCGATGGCCGCGTCGCCCAGAACGCGCACATGACCGCCCTTGACCTCGAAGCTGCAGTCGACGCGCTTGGACGTATTGAGGTTGAACATGCGCACCACCGCCGGCCCGTCGGGCACCCGTACCAGACCGGATTCCACCGCGAACACGCCGACCGCCGAGGAGAGATTGCCGCAGTTGGAGCCATAATCGACCAACGCCCGATCGACCGAGACCTGGCCGAAATCATAGTCCACGTCGACACCTTCGCGGACCGAGCGCGTCACCATCATCGCCTTCGACAGCGACGAAATCCCCCCGCCCATGCCATCCAGCTGGCGCGCGTTGGGGTCCGGGCTGCCGATCGCGCCGAGCAGGAAGCGGTCGCGCGCCTCTCGCTCGGACGGCAGATCCTCGGCACGGAAAAACAATCCCTTGGAGGTGCCGCCGCGCATGAACACAGCCGGGCGTGAAACCTGTTCCATCTGGAGCCGTTCAGCCAATTGTCCCCACCTGATCGAGTACTAGGAAATGTTGGGTTTTGTTCGCCAGATCCACAATCGGTGCAGATCGCACAAGGTTATTATTTAAAGTTACTGTTGCCCGGTGGTTCGGTCAATCAAAAGGCGGCGGTCACGAGAGCTCAGTTAGCCTGCGCAACGGCACCCGCCTCGATCAGCCGCTCGATCTCGGCCTCGCCCAGACCGTGCTCGGCCAGCACCTCACGCGTGTGCTGGCCCAGCCTCGGCGCCGGCCCCCGCACGCCGCCGGGTGTGGCCGAGAACTTCACCGGCAGCCCCAGTGTTTCCATGCGCCCCGCCACGGGGTGCTCGACCGCAATCACCATCTCGCGCGCCCGCGCCTGAGGATCGGCGTGCATCTCGCCGATCGAGAGCACCGGCCCCGCCGGAAAGCCGCCCTCCTCCAGGAGCGCCAGCCACTGCCCGGTGGGCCGCTGGCGAAAGATTGCGTTCAGCGCCGCCTCGAGTTCGGCCAGGTTGGCCATGCGGCGGTCGTTGGTGACGAAACGCGGATCGTCCTTGAGCTCGGGCGCGCCGATCAGGCCGACCAGCCGCTCCCAGTTTCCCTGGTTCGCGGCGCCGACAGTGATCCAGCCGTCAGCCGTCTCGAATGCCTGGTAGGGCGCGTTCAGCGGGTGCGCCGAGCCCATCGGCCCCGGCGAGACTCCCGTGGCGAAGGCGATCGCCGACTGCCAGTAGGTGTGGGTGATCGCCGCCTCGAACAGCGAGGTGTCGACCTTCTGCCCCTCGCCGGTCTCTCGCCGCCGCGCATAGGCTGCCGATATTCCCATCGCCAGCAAGATCCCGGCGGTGATGTCCGAGACCGGCGGCCCCACCTTCACCGGAGGCCGGCCCGGCCCCTCGCCGGTGATCGACATCAGGCCCGACATGCCCTGCGCGATCAGGTCGAAGCCGCCGCGGTCGGCATAGGGCCCGGTGCGCCCGAAGCCCGAGATCTCGCCATAGATCAGGCCGGGATTGAGGCGCCGCAACTCGTCGTAGCCCAGCCCCAGCCGCTCCATGGTGCCGCGCCGGTAGTTCTCGATCACCACATCCGCGCTGGCCAGCATACGCTTGAGCACCTCGACGCCACGGGGGTCCTTGAGGTTGAGCACGATGCCGCGCTTGTTGCGGTTGACCATCATGAAGGAGGCCGACTCGCCATTGATCTCGGGCGGCACCGAGCGGCGCACGTCGTCGCCCGCGGGCTTCTCCACCTTGATGACGTCGGCGCCCATGTCGGCCAGCATCAGCCCGGCCACCGGCCCGGCCATGACGTGGGCCAGCTCGATCACCTTCATGCCGGCAAGCGGGCCGGGCATCTCAGCGTCCCTTCCACTGCGGCGTGCGCTTGGCGAGGAAGGCCTCCATGCCTTCGCGGAAATCCTCGCTCATGTAGGTCAGCTCGATCAGGTCGCGGTCGCCGGCGCCCTCGCCCTCGGCGCGCAGGCGGCGCAGCGCCTCCTTGGTGGCGCGCAGGGTCAGCGGGGAATGGGACGCCAGCAGGCGCGCCAGCTCCCCGGCGCGCGTCATCACCGCATCGGCGTCCTCGACCACCTCGCAGACGAGCCCGGCGGCCTTGGCCTCCTCGGCCTCGATCAGCCGCGCCGTGAAGATGATCTCGCGCACCCGCGCATCGCCCAGGATCGCCACCAGCCGCGACAGCGAAGCGACCGAAAGGCAGTTGCCCAGGGTCCGCGCGATGGGAAAGCCGAAGCGCAGGCGCCGGTCGGTGATGCGCAGGTCACAGCACGCGGCGATGGCCGCGCCGCCCCCGGTGCAGGCCCCCGTGATGGCGGCGATGGTGGGGACCTGGCAGCGCTCGATGCGCTCGAGCACGGCCTCCATCTTGGCCTCGTAGCCCCAGGCATCCTCGGCGGTGCTGAAGCCGCGGAACTGCGCCATGTCGGTCCCGGCGGCGAAGGCGCGCCCGCCAGCGCCGCAGATCACGAGGGCGCGGACCGGCCCGCCCGGCTCGGCCCGCTCGCAGATCTCGGCCAGCCCCTCGTACATGGCGAAGGTCAGGGCGTTGCGGCTCGCGGGGCGGTTGAAGGTGACCCAGCCGGTGCCGTCCGCCGTCTCGTAGAGAAGCTCGTCGTCCATTTCCTCTCACGCGGCGCCGGGCGCCGTCTGCTCCAGATACCGCATCGCCGCGTCCACGCCGCCGCTCTGGTGCGGCACGTCGGCAAGCTTCAGGCCCATCTCGACGCCCGACAGCGTGCCCATCAGCATCAGATCGTTGAAGTCGCCCAGATGCCCGATGCGGAACACACGATCGGCCAAGCGCCCCAGCCCCGAGCCGAGCGACATGTCGAAGGCCGCCAGCACCTTGGCACGGAGAGCGTCGGCAGACTGCCCCTCGGGCATCAGCACCGCCGTCAGCGAGCTAGAATAATGGCGCGGATCGGCGCAGAGCACCTCGAGCCCCCAGGCCTGCACCGCGCGGCGCGTCGCCTCGGCGTGCCGGTCGTGGCGCCGGAACACGTTCTCCAGCCCCTCCTCCTCGAGCATGGCGATGGCCTCGACCAGCCCGTAGAGCAGGTTGGTCGCCGGGGTGTAGGGGAAGAAGCCCTTGGCATTGGGCCCCAGCATCTCGGTCCAATCCCAGTAGGAGCGCGGCAGGCCGGCGCTCTCGTGCGCCTCAAGCGCCTTGGGGCCGATGGCGTTGAAGGACATGCCGGGCGGCAGCATCAGCCCCTTCTGGCTGCCGGCAACGATCACGTCCACGCCCCATTCCTCCATGCGCATGTCGATCGAGGCAAGCGAGGAGATCGTGTCCACCATCAAGAGCGCCGGGTGCCGCGCCGCGTCGATTGCGGCGCGGATCTCGGGCACCCGCGTGGCGCAGCCCGTCGAGGTCTCGTTCTGCACCACGCACACGGCCTTGATGGCGTGGCCCGTGTCGGCGCGGAGCGCCCCGGCGATGGCCTCCGGGTTGGCACCGCGGCGCCAGTCGCTGTCGATCACCTCCGGCTCGAGCCCCAGTCGCCGCGCCAGCCGCGCCCAGAGCCAGGCGAAATGCCCGGTCTCGAACATCAGCACCCGGTCGCCGGGCGAGAGCGTGTTGACCAGCGCCGCCTCCCAGGCCCCCGTGCCCGAGGCCGGGTAGATCACCACGTGGCCCTTCTCGGTCCTAACGATCCGCTTCATGCCCTGAAGCGCGATCTGGCCGAGCTCGGCGAAGTCGGGGCCGCGGTGGTCCATGGTCGGGTTGTCCATCGCGCGCAGGATGCGGTCGGGTACGTTGGTCGGGCCGGGGATCTGCAGGAAGTGGCGGCCGGAACGGCGCATGGCTCTCTCCTCGGGCAGGGCTGTGGCGCCCTTGCGCCAGACCCTCGCAACCGGTATCGAAATTTGAATTCAAAATGCAAGTGTAAACGCCGGGGCATCGCCCGTGTACCACGAAAACATGAACACCGGCTTGACGGAGCAGCTGCGGCGCGCGGTGGCCGGCGAGGTGCTGGACCGCCCCTTCGACCGCGGCCGCTACGCCACCGACGCCTCGATCTACCAGGTGGTGCCGGCTGTCGTGGTGGTGCCGCGCAGCTTCGCGGATGTCGAGGCGGTGCTGGCCGTCGCGCGCGAATCGGGGGTGCCTGTCACCGCGCGCGGGGGCGGCACCTCTCAGGCGGGGCAGACGGTCAACAGCGGCATCGTGCTGGACTTCTCCAAGCACCTGAACGGGCTGGTCTCGCTGGATGTCGAGAACGCCCGCGCCGTGGTCGAGCCGGGCATCGTGCTCGACGAGCTGAACCGGCAGCTCCGCCCGCACGGGCTGTGGTTCCCGGTGGACATCTCCACCGCCTCGCGCGCCACGCTGGGCGGCATGGCGGCGAACAACTCGGCGGGCTCGCGCTCGCTGCGCTACGGGCTGATGCGCGACAACACGCTGGCGATCGAGGCGCTTCTGGCCGACGGCACGCGGCGCCGTTTCGCCGAGCGGCCGCGCGCCGAGCTGCCCGAGGACGACGCGCTGCTCGGGCCGCTGGTGGCGCTGGCCGAGCGCGAGGCCGACGAGATCGCCGCCCGCTTCCCCAAGGTCCTGCGCCGGGTCGGCGGCTACAACCTCGACGCGCTCACGCCCGAGCGCAACGCGCTCAGGCTCCACGACATCCTGGTCGGCTCGGAGGGCACTCTGGCCGTCTCCGAGCGCATCGAGATCGCGCTCGCGCCGACCCTGCGCGAGAAGGCGCTGGGCATCTGCCACTTCCCAAGCTTCCGCGATGCCATGCAGGCCGCCCGGCACATCGTGGCGCTGGGCCCCGTCGCGGTCGAGCTGGTCGACCGCAACATGATCGCGCTGGGGCGCGAGATCCCGCTGTTTCGCGGGGTGGTCGACTCCTTCGTGCGCGGCGACCCCGACGCCCTGCTGCTGGTGGAATTCGCCGAGCCGGACGCCGGCGAGAACCGCCGCCGCCTCACCGACCTGGGCGAGCTGATGGCCGGGCTCGGCTTTTGCTGGGGCGACCCGGGCAAGCGCCCGGGCGGCGTGGTCGAGGCCATCGACCCGGCGGAGCAGGCACGCATCTGGGACGTGCGCACCCAGGGGCTCAACATCATGATGTCGATGAAGGGCGAGGCCAAGCCCGTCTCCTTCGTCGAGGACTGCGCGGTGCCGCTCGACGAGCTCGCCGACTTCACCGACCGGCTCACGGCCGTCTTCCACCGCCACGGCACCGACGGCACCTGGTACGCGCATGCCTCGGTCGGGCTCCTGCACGTGCGGCCCGTGCTCAACCTGCGCTCCGAGCTCGGCGCCCGGCAGCTTCGCGCCATCGCCGAGGAAGCCTTTGACATCGTGGCCGAATACAAGGGCTCGCATTCGGGAGAGCACGGCGACGGCATCGTGCGCTCGGAGTTCCACGAGCGCATGTTCGGCCCCCGCCTGGCGCGCGCCTTCGCGGAGGTCAAGGACCTGTTCGACCCCGCGGGCCTGCTCAACCCGGGGCGCATCGTGCGCGCGCCGCGCATGGACGACCGCCGCCTGTTTCGCTACCCGCCGGGTTATGCCTACGCGCCGATCGAGACCGTCTTCGACTGGTCGGATTGGCCCGGCGGGCTCGCCGGCGCGGTGGAGATGTGCAACAACAACGGCGCCTGCCGCAAGCTCAAGCGCGGCGTCATGTGCCCAAGCTACCGGGCGACGCTGAACGAGCGGGACCTCACCCGCGGGCGCGCCAACACGCTGCGCCTCGCGCTCACCGGGCAGCTGGGCCCCGACGCGTTGGGCTCGGACGCGATGGCCGAGACCATGCGCCTGTGCCTGTCGTGCAAGGCCTGCCGGCGCGAATGCCCGATGTCGGTCGACATGGCCAAGATGAAGGCGGAAGTCCTTGCCGCGCAGGCGAAAACGCGCGGCGTCGGGCTCCGCGACCGGCTGCTCGCCCACCTGCCCCGCTACGCCCCCTGGGCAGCGCGGGCGCCCTGGCTGATGAACCTGCGCGCCCGGCTGCCCGGCGGGCCTTGGGCCACCGAGAGGATGCTCGGCCTCGCCGCCGCGCGGCCCCTGCCCCGCTGGCGCCGGCCCTGGCGCGCCCCCGCGCCGGTCGAGGGCGCCGAGGTGCTGCTGTTTGCCGACACCTTCAACCGGTATTTCGAGCCCGGGGCGCTCGATGCGGCACTCTACGTCCTGGGGGCCGCGGGGCTGAAGGCGGGGCACGCCGCTGCCCCCTCGGGCCGGCCGCTGTGCTGTGGGCGCACCTATCTCGCGGCCGGGCTGGTCGACCAGGCGAAGGCGGAAATGACGCGCTCGGTCAATGCACTGCGGCCCGCTCTTGACGCGGGCGCCAGCATCGTCGGGCTCGAACCCGCCTGTGTGCTCACGTTCCGCGACGAGGCGCCCCGGCTGGTGCCGGGCTGGGATGAGGCGCTGGGGCGCCGCATCATGCTCCTCGAGGAATACCTGGAGGCGGCGCTCGGCGGGGGGCGCGCCCGCCTCGCCCTCGGCCCGCTGCCAGAACGGGTGCTGCTGCACGGGCACTGCCACCAGAAGGCGCTGGGCGTCATGGCACCGGTGCAGGCGTTGCTCGGGCGCGTGCCGGACATCCGGCTCGAGACCGTCGAGAGCACCTGCTGCGGCATGGCCGGGGCTTTCGGCTATCAGGCCGAGACGCACGCGGTCTCGATGCGCATCGGCGAGCTGGACCTGCTGCCGGCGGTGCGGGCGGCGCAGGACGCGACGCTGGTCGCGGACGGCACCTCGTGCCGCCAGCAGATCCGCGACGGCACCGGGCGCCGCGCGATTCACGCGGCCGAGCTGCTGGCGCGCTCGGTCCGGGCGGCTGAGGCGGCCCGATGAACCGCGAGGCCCGCATCCCCCGCCGCTCGCTGCACGACGAGCTGGTCGAGCGCCTGCGCCGCCAGATCGTCGAGGGCGAGCTGGTGGCCGGCGAGAAGATCTCGGAGAGGGAGCTGTGCACGGCCTACGGCGTCTCGCGCACGCCGCTGCGCGAGGCGCTGAAGGTGCTGGCGAGCGAGGGGCTGGTGGTGCTGACGCCGCACCGGGGCGCGCATGTTTCAATGCTGACCATCGCCGATATCGAGGAGGCCTTCCCGGTGATCGGCGCGCTCGAGGCGCTGGCCGGCGAGCTGGCCTGCGCCCGGGCGACCGACGCCGAGATCGCGAAAATCTCCATGCTGCACATGAAGATGGCCACCGCCTGGAAGCACGGCGACCGGCCCGCCTATTTCCGGCTCAACCAGCAGATCCACGAGGCGCTGGCGGCGGCGGCGCGCAACGCCACGCTCGACCGCATGCGCCGGATGCTGGGCGGCCGGGTGGCGCGGGCGCGCTATCATGCCAACATCTCGACGCCGCGCTGGGATCGGGCCATGAAGGAGCATGAGGCGATTCTGCTCGCGCTCAAGGCGCGCGACGGGGCGCGGCTGGGCCGCCTGCTGAAGGCGCACCTGGCGAACAAGCTGGCGACGCTGCGCGAGATCATCGCCGGCGAGGACACCAAGCAAGGGAAGACCGCGAAGAGATGACCGACGCCAACCTCTATACCCGCCTGAGCGCGCGCTTAAAGGCCGAGCCGGACCGCCGGTTCGCCATCCTGCCGGACGGGCGGCTCTACACCTATGCCGACCTCGACCATGCCTCGGCGCGATTTGCCAACGCGCTGGTGGCGCTGGGCGTGCAGCCGGGCGACCGCGTGGCGGTGCAGGTGGACAAGTCGATCGAGGCGCTGATGCTCTATCTCGGCACGCAGCGCGCGGGTGGCGTGTTCCTGCCGCTCAACACGGCCTATACGCCGGCCGAGGTCGGCTATTTCCTCAGCGACGCCGAGCCGGCGGTGTTCGTGTGCGACCCGGGCAAGGCCGATGCGCTGGGCAAGGTGGCGATGCAGGCCGAGACGCTGCTCGAGACCATGGGGGTCTATCGCAAGGGCGCACCGGCGCCCGGCTCGCTCCTGGAGCTGGCGCTGGCCGAGGAGGAGGCGTTCGAGACCGTGGCGCGGGCGCCCGACGACCTGGCCGCGATCCTTTATACCTCGGGCACCACAGGGCGCTCCAAGGGCGCCATGCTGACCCACGAAAACCTGTGGTCGAACGCCGCAACGCTCTGCGATTACTGGCGTTTTAACAACGACGACGTGCTGCTGCACGCGCTGCCGATCTTCCACACGCACGGGCTGTTCACCTCGTCGAACACGGTAATGGCGGCGGCCGGCGCGATGATCTTCCTGCCCCGCTTCGACGCCGACGAGGTGGTCGGCTGGCTGCCCGGAGCGACCTCGATGATGGGGGTGCCGACCTTCTACACGCGGCTTCTCGACCATCCCAAGTTCACGCGGCAACTGGTTGAGCACATGCGACTTTT
This sequence comes from Thermohalobaculum sp., assembly GCF_058622915.1. Classification (NCBI taxonomy): domain Bacteria; kingdom Pseudomonadati; phylum Pseudomonadota; class Alphaproteobacteria; order Rhodobacterales; family Paracoccaceae; genus Thermohalobaculum; species Thermohalobaculum sp. The sequence continues at coordinate 20,617 of NZ_JBZSYN010000195.1, forward strand.
CACCTCCGGCAGTGCGCCGCTTCTGGCCGAGACGCACCACGCCTTCGAGGCGCGGACCGGGCACCGCATCCTCGAGCGCTACGGCATGACCGAGACCAACATGAACACCTCGAACCCCTATGACGGGGAGCGGCGCGCCGGGACCGTGGGATTTCCGCTGCCCGGGGTGGAGCTGAGGATCGCCGACCCGGACACGGGCAAGGCTTTGGGGCGCGGCGAGACGGGGATGATCGAGGTCAAGGGGCCCAATGTTTTCAAGGGCTACTGGCGCAATCCCGAGAAGACGGCGGAGGAGTTCCGCGCCGACGGGTTCTTCGTCACCGGCGATCTGGGGCTGATCGACGCGGACGGCTATGTGACCATCGTCGGCCGGGCCAAGGACCTGATCATCTCGGGCGGCTTCAACGTCTATCCCAAGGAGGTCGAGGAGGCCATCGACGCACTGGAAGGCGTTGATGAATCAGCGGTAATCGGCGTGCCGCACCCCGATTTCGGCGAGGGCGTGGTGGCCGCCGTGGTGCCGGCCAAGGGGGCCGAGGTGCGCGAGGAGGCGGTGGTCGCGGGGCTGAGGGACAGCCTGGCGCGGTTCAAGCAGCCCAAGCGGGTCTTCGTGGTCGACGCCCTGCCCCGCAACGCCATGGGCAAGGTGCAGAAGAAGGCGCTGCGCGAGCGCTTCGCGGACACCTTCACCGGCGGCGACAAGGTTTCCAATACGTGAAGGTCCGTGGTTAACGGACCTGAGCCCGGCGCCGTTAACTCATACAGGTCTTATATAAGACCTGTATGAATTTCGCCGCCTTCTTTACCGCTTGGCGACTTCGGTTGACGCCAGGTTGACCGCCGCGGCGGCGCACCTGGTTGAAAGCCTTCCTTCACCATGTTTTGCGGGCCGCGACGGCGCGCTCAGCGACCCTCGAAATCGGGCTCGCGGCGGGCGGCCGAGGCCGCGACGCCTTCGCGGAAGTCGCGCGTCTTCCTGAGCCGGGTCTGCTCGGCGAGCTCGCGGTCGGTGGCGGCGCGCACCGCCTCGGCCAGCCCGGCCCGGATCGTGGCGCGCGTGGCGGCGATGCCGAGCGGCGCGTTGAGCGCGATCTCGCGGGCGAGTGCCAGCGCGTCGGCGCGCAGCACCTCGGTGGTGCTGAGGTGGTCGATCAGCCCCCAGGCGTGGGCCTCCTCGCCCTTGATGCGGCGGCTGGTCAGGAACATCAGCGCCGCCTTCTGCTGCCCGATGACGCGCGGCAGCGTCACGGTCAGGCCAAAGCCCGGGTGGAAGCCCAGCCGGGTGAAGTTGGCCGCGAAGCGGGACTCTGGGCTGCCGACGCGGAAGTCGGCAGACAGCGCCAGGCCCAGCCCGCCGCCGATCGCCGCCCCCTGCACCGCGGCGACCACGGGCTTGGCGGCGCGGAACATGCGCATCGCCTCGACATAGAGATGGTCGACGCCGGTGCGGTTGGGCGCGCCCGCGACCGAGCCGTCCGCCCGGACCGCCGAGCCGTCGCCGAAATTGGCCCCTGCGCAGAAGTTGCGGCCTTGCGAGCACAGCACGATGGCGCGGCAGGAAGGATCGGCATCGAGCGCCTCGTAGGCCTCGGCGAGCCGGCGGACCAGCGCGAAGTCGAAGAAGTTGTGCGGGGGGCGGCGGATCTCGACCGTGGCGACGTGGTCGCGGATCTCGACGGCGAGGTCGGCGGTCTCGGTCATGCGGGCTCCGGGCGCGGTCTGGCGGATCGGGCAAGTCCTAGCCGCCGGGGCGCGCGATGGAAAGGGGCCGGGCGGAGGGCGGGACGGCGCGCCGGGCCCGGTCGGGGAGGGTCGGTCAAGCAGGCCCGGTCAAGGAGGCCCCGGGTCAAGCCCGGGGGGTATAGTGATATCCGCCGAAAAATATCTTCTGGAGGCTTCCACCTGATGGTGTGAGTCTCCGTGTCACTGAGAAGAAATGTGCCGATCCAAAGCACCCAAACTCAGCGTCGGTTCAGTAGCGAAGTTCAAAATTTGGAAAGAAGATTGGCGAAAGTCGGACCTTGGCCATTCCCTAAACCTCGACCCGAGGCGGGGATGACTGGCGTGATGCTAAGGCGGACAATGATCTTCAGAACGACCCAAATGCCTTAATTATTGCCAGCCGAACACTTGTTGCATCAACATCTCGCAATATCTCTCCGTTACTTAGAAGTCTCTGACTGGCAAAACGATGCAGAACTTCTTGCTCAATTTTTTGTACTGCTTCTGCGTCGGCGACCTTTTGAGTGAAGTCCAATTTCCAGATTAAACCGGTAAGCTCTGGCATAATTGCGTGATTGTATTATTTTAGTCGAGCTTTGGGGTCATGCGACATACCAACTTTTACTGCCTTTTTGTTGCCTAAGACCAATATATATACGAACCATTCCTCGTGATGGTTGGTCGAAACAGTGTAGTCCATAGGTTGCGGTACGGGTCCTGGTCTGTATGCGCCTGACGGGCCTGTTGAATCGTGTGCGGACCTTTCGCTTTCTCTTCGTTCACGGCTAATCCCAGACGCAGATTTTGAATCGTTCCATAGCCGACGAAACTCCCGTTCAAGTGCGTCTGCGTCTATTTCCTTGGTTTCTGAGTTGAAGAATTCTTTCCAGACTTCTCGATCGATCGCACCGGCACCTGAAAATCCGGTACGGTCGTCGCGAGGATCAATGTGTCTGAAATTCAATACCTTGTTGTAGACGCCCTTGACTGCGCGCCCGATCAAGGCAGCGGTTTCTGCGATCTGATACCCTGGCAACTGAGACAGGCTACCGCCGTAGGTTTGATGATATACTCGGAGTGCCGCGATGCTCTGTGCCCGCGACCAGCTACTGCCGGTGTTTTCCCAGAGTTCATCAATCCGCTTGCGATGCTCACCTTCGATTATGTAGTTGGACATATTAGCCATTTTCAGGATGGTCAGATCGCTCAGGACTGGATCCTCAAGCATCCACGCTCGCTGAACAATTTCCTTCTTGTTGGCCACGTCCTCGATATGCAGGCCAACACGAGGCCGTCTTTCATCAGCTTTGGAAGCATTCACCCAAAACGCTCGACCCGGTCCTGTGTCTGGACGCGTTCTCGGAGTATCCAGAAGTCGTCCTTTAGCGACAATACCTGCAACGGCCTTACGCCTTCCCTGTGACCGCCAAACGTAGACGATGTCTCCGGGCTTCATTCGCGAAGGGTTCTGGTTGGCAGCATACAATATCTCCCGCGTGCTAGACGCCAGTAACCCGTCAATATCAAAATGGTCAGGATTGCATTGGAAGAGCCATGTAGTCACTTGCCTGTGCCTCCGCGCTGCGCAAAATCCATCTAATCTCCCAAAAGCGTTTTGTCAGTCAATATCGAGTGTCCGATTAATCCACAGTCCTTGCGTTGCGCAGTTGAGCTCGCGTTGTGATTCCTGTCACTTTGGCGAGGGAACACTGCCTCGCGTCAAAAAACTAAGCGCAATATCTACGTATGACGCCTTGAAGGCCTTCCGGAGTAAGATGGTAAAAGCGCCGCAGCGCTTTTACTGTGTTACTTTATTTTAAGATAATAATTTTGATTTTTATAAAAAATCATATTGTCTCCTTTCTAATCGTTTCTATAATATCTTATAGTATATTGCAGCGTTACAAGTCAAACATCGAGAAAAGTATTTTTTAGAATCTATAAACCTGAGAATATTGTGTATTTACCCGTAGGTAATTACTGATTTTGACTTCGATCTAAAAGGTAAGTCCACCCTATCTTCCGCCTCTAGTGGATGGAACCTGACAGAAGAGTCCCGGAGGGGATTCCCCTGCCGGCGGTGGCATGCGAGTCTGTGGCATGCGCACCGGCATCACCATTGAGGTTTCGCCCGAGGATCGCCTCCGTCTGGAGGCCATCGTCGACGAT